>JAJDNH010000143.1 GCA_022340775.1 Acidobacteriota bacterium | reverse complement strand
CAGTGTGTTTGCGACCGAGAAACCGCGCGCCGCAGTGCGCACTGCGAGCGACTCGGAGGTGATCGCCATCGCACAGAGCTGCGGCGCGAGGCGTTTGGTCACGCCCCTCCAGTACGCCGGCACCGATCTGTCGACGCTGCGGGCACTGTACACCGTGAATACCAAGGCGACAGGACCCCGGGCGAGCTCCCGATCGATCGCTTCCATGAGTGGTCCCTGCCGGTTCGGCAGCATCTCGTCGGCATCCTCGTAGACCACCCGGATAACGCCTTTCCGTACCAGGTCGAAGCGCAAGTCCCCTCCAGATCTATCCACCGTGCCCACCCTTCTTACAACTCGGAGCCTGTCTCCCCCTCCTGTTGCTGCGCCCCGCTCGCAGCGCGGCCGGGGCGCACACGCCCCCCAACACCACCGCTGCACAATCCGGTCCTCATAGATCCCCCCCTTTCAGAACCCGACGCGGGCATGACAAAGAAGCTCGTTTCCCCTTGTTAGGCACCACGCGTGAGCTCTGCAACGCACAGAGTAGCACGCCCCCCGCTTTCACGGATCCACCTGCTGCGTCCTCCGGGTGGACCGGAATCTCCTCTGTCCTCACCCTTTTCGGTGGGTGGGGGACGTCCTCACTTCCTCACCGGCCTGCTTCGATCAATCCCCGGTCCTCGAGCATCGGCGTGATGCTCGGCTCGCGGCCTCGGAAGTCCCGGAACATCTTGTCGTAGTCCTCGGTGTGACCGCGCGAGAGGATCATGTCCCGGAACCGCTGCCCGTTCTGCCGCGTCAGCCCTCCGTGCTCTCCGAACCAGGCGTAGACGTCGTCGTCGAGCATCTCCGTCCACAGGTAGGCGTAGTAGCCGGCCGCGTAACCACCGCCGAAGATATGCGCGAAGTAGCTGGAGCGGTATCTCGGCGGCACGGCGTGCAGCGCGAGATCCGCCTTCTCCAGCGCCGATTTCTCAAACTTGTCGACGTTCTGCTCGGGCGCAGAGGCTGGGAGTTCATGCCAGGACATGTCGAGGCTCGCGGCCTCCAGGAGCTCGGTCAGCAGATAGCCCTGGTTGAACTTCGCGGCCTTCTTGATCTTGGCGACCAGCTCCTTCGGCATCGGCTTGCCGGTTTTGTAGTTCACGGCGTAGTGCGCCAGGATCTTCGGGTATAGCGCCCAGTGTTCGTTGAACTGCGAGGGCAACTCGACGAAGTCGCGCGCCACCTTGGTCCCGGACAGGCTCGGGTACATCTGGTCGGCGAATAGCCCGTGCAGCGCGTGCCCGAACTCGTGGAACATCGTTGTCACGTCGTCGTAGCTGAGCAGAGCGGGTTGCCCGGGGGCTGGCTTGGTGAAGTTGGTGACGTTGAAGACCACCGGATGGGTGCCGAGCAGCTTCGACTGTTCGACAAAGTTGTCCATCCACGCGCCGCCCGACTTGTTGTCGCGGGCGAAGTAGTCGCAGTAGAACAGACCGAGCGGCGATCCGTCACTGTCGAACACCTCGAAGACCCGCACGTCCTTCTGATACACGGGCAGGTCGTGGCGCTCCTTGAAGCTGATCCCGTACAGCTCGTGGGCGGCGTAGAACACGCCGTCCCGGAGCACCCGGTCGAGCTCGAAGTACGGCTTGATCTGCGACTCGTCAAGGTCGAACCGGGCCTTGCGCACCTTCTCGGCGTAGAAGTTCCAGTCGTACGGCTCGAGCTCGAACGTGCCGCCCGCCTTGTTGATCGCCGCCTGGATGTCGGCCGCCTCGCGCCGCGCCTTCTTGGTCGCGGGGGGCACCAGCTTGCCGAGGAAGGCATCGACAGCGCCCGGCGTCTTCGCCATCTGGTCCTCCAGCTTCCAGGCGGCGTAGGTGGGGAAGCCCAGCAGCTTTGCCTTCTCGGCGCGCAGCTGCGCCAGCCGCCTGACGATGGCACGGGTGTCGTTGGCGTCTCCGTGCTCGGTGCGGGTCCAGGACGCCTCGAACAGCTTGCGGCGCACCGCCCTGCTCTTCAGGTACTGGAGCGCGGGCTGCTGGGTCGTGTTCTGCAGCGGCAGGACCCAGCCGCCCTTGAGACCGCGCGCCGCGGCCGCTTGAGCCGCGGCCGCCACCGCGCCCTCGCTCATCCCGTCCAGCTTGGCCTTGTCCTTGACGACTAGCGCGCCGGCCTTGTTGGCGGCCAGTAGCTGGTTGGTGAAGCGGGTGGTCAGCGTCGCTTCCTCGGCGTTCAGCTTCTTGAGCTCGGCCTTGTCGCTGTCGGACAGCTTGGCGCCGGCGTGCACGAACTCCTGGTGGTAGTACTTCAGCAGCCACGCCGACTCGTGGTCGAGCTTCAGCTTCTCGCGCTTGCCGTAGAGGGTTTCGACCCTCTGGAACAGCTTGGGATTCAGGTAGATCGCGTCCTGGAGCGCGGCAAGCTTGGGCGCCATCTCCTCGTCCAGGGCCTGCAGGGTCGGGTTGGTGTTGGCGCCTGTCATCGCGTTGAAGACCAGGCTCACCCGGGTCAGCAGCTGTCCGCTCTCCTCCAGCGCCACCAGAGTGTTCTCGAACGTCGGCGGCTCCGGGTTGTCGGCAATCTGCTGGACCTCGGCCAGCTGGCGCTTCATCCCCTCCTCGAGGGCCGGTTTGAAGTCCGCATCCTCGATCTTGTCGAACGGCGGCGCCTGAAACAGCAGAGTGCTGGGCGAGAAGAAGGGGTTCTCATGCTTCATCGGTGAGGCCTTTGCTGTGCTCGTGCTCTGGCCGGCGAGCGCCGGCGACATCGACATCACGGCCAGCGCCAGGGCGCCAGCCACGGCGAAGGTGGCGGGTTTTGTCATCAAGGGCTCCTTTCGTCCGCGCTGCCCCCTCACGGACACTGGGCCTCGCGGCAGTCGGACGACTTTACACCACACAGTTGGTGGGCTCAGGTGCTTTCTCCTGTCGCCCGGCATCTCACTCCTTCGTCCCGTTGAGATGACTGCTCCAGCTCGGGGGCAGCTCATCGATGCCCGCGACCTCCTTGAACCTCTCCGCCGAGAGAGGAACGACCTTGAACGAACCCTGCACCAGGAGGCTGCCGTCTGCATCGAAAGCTCGTGTACCGACCGTCACGGGCTCCCACCTGTCACTCTCAGACGCGATCCAGGCCTCAAGAGTCAGCGGCCGGCCCTGGTATGCCGGCCGCAGGTACTTGACGTTCGCGGACCGCAGGATCCAGATCGCCGTCGTCTCCGCCCGGAACACGCGTGGGGTCCAGGCCGCCATGCAGTCCATGGCCGTGTAGATGGCGCCGCCGTGAGTGATGCCCGGAAACCCGACCATGTAGTCCGCGGGCTCGAACCGTCCTTGGAGCGTCTCTGCCTTCGACGGGTGATGGGTGATCTCGATTCTCAGGCCATGGTGGTTCTCGTGACCGCAGCCGAAGCACACGTTTTCAGGTAACAATGAGATGTTCAGGAGATCCTCTGTCATCTATTCACCCCGTTCATCCTCGCACGCCGTTACCTCGCACCCAGCGGAAATCGGCGCGCTTCCGGCGGGTGACCGCTTCACAGCGACACCCGGCCCGGCGACATTCTACTCTCGGCGCAGCAGGGAAGCCGGTAAGACCCCGTTCGCGTCGGGGCACACCGTCGACCCCGGGGTCGAGCCCCTTCCCGATGTCGGGGCGGGTTATGATCGAGTCAATGCGGTGGAAGACGATGGTACCAGCCGGGGTGCTCGCGATCGCTCTCGGGGCGCCGGCTGTGATCTCCAGCAGTGCCGACGAGAAGGTCGCTCCGCCGACCACCTCCGAGGCGTTGCTGGCTCGTGCGAAGGATACGGACTTGGCGCCTGCCGAGCGAGCAGGGGCGGCCCGCCAGGCGCTGGAGCTCGGGAAGCGGCGCCGGGATCGGTCCCTCCAGGCCGACGCGCTGTTCGCCCTCGCGCAGGCCGAGTGGGCGGCGGAAGAGCTCGGAGACGCCCTCCAGCACTGCCGGCTGGCGCTGGCCCTGTTCCGGGAAACGGGCGACGAAAAGGGGGTGGCGAGGGCGCTGCGACGAACGGGCGACATCCAGTATCGCCTGGGCAGTTACCGGCGCGCCATGGAGAGCTACCTGCGGGCGCTCGGCAAGGCCGAGGCTCTCGCCAGGCGCGAGCCGAACCGGGACAACCGACTCGCAGTGGGTCACCTCCACGTCACGTTGGGGAACGTGCTGCGGCGGATCGGTGACAAGACCCAGGCGCTGGACGAGTACCGAACCGCAGCCGCCGCCTACGAAGCGGAGGAGTATCGGCTAGGTGAGGCCGGCATCGAGCTCAACCTCGGCAATCTGCTGTTTGACATGGGACGAAACCGGGAAGCACTGGCCCCTTACGGAAAGGCCCGCGACCTGGCCCGCGCGCTCGGCAAGGACGAGCTGCTCTCCATGGCGCTGACCAACCTCGCTTCCACTCAGGTCCGTCTTGGAGACACGGCGCCCGCGCGGCGAGCCCTCGAGGAGTCGATCGACATCTGCAACCGGATCGGAAGGGGCCGAGGGAACCTGCACAACTTCCTCACGATGGGTGACCTTTTGAACGCTGAAGGCGACCAGAAAGGGGCGTTGACCCAATATGCTGCAGCGCTCAAGCTCGCTCTACAGTTGGAGGATCTTCCCCACGCGGCCGAGATCCATGGACGGATGGCCAACGTGCTCCACCGATTGGGAAAGGACGGTGCAGCGGTGGACCACCTGTTCTCCGAGCGGAAGATAAGATCCCGAATCCTCGACACCGAGGAGACGGCGCGCATCTCTGAGATGAGAGCGGTACGCCAGGCCGACCGTCGCGAGGCGGACCTGGCCCTCATCCAGCAACAGGAGGCCTCGGCGCGTCGACTCAACATCTATCTCAGGCTGGGTCTCGGCCTTGCGGTGCTGCTGCTGGCTCTCGCCGCTGGCGGTCTGCTCGCTCGAGCTCGTGCGGTCACGCTCGTCACCCGCCAGAAGGCCCAGCTGCAGTCCGCTTACGACAGGATGGAAGAGCTCTCGCGCACCGATGACCTGACAGGGCTTCCCAACCGGCGCGATGCCCTCCTCCGTCTCGACCTCGAGGCGCGCAGGTCCGAGCGCTCCGGCGCCGAATTCGGGGTTGGCATCGCCGATGTGGACGAGCTCAAAGCCGTCAACGACCAGCTCGGGCACCAGGCCGGCGACCGTCTCCTGATCCTGGTATCCAGGGCGCTCGAGAAGAGCGTGAGGGGACTCGACTATGTGGCGCGGATCGGCGGCGACGAGTTTCTCCTGCTGTTCCCGGACGTCGATAGTAGCGGACTGCAGATCGCCATGGAGCGCGTGCTCCAAACGGTCCGAGGACTCCAGATCGTGCACCGCAGCGGCACCCTCCACCCTACCCTCTCGGTCGGGCTCGTGGTGTGTCGGGGTGGCGACCCCGAGGCCCTGCTCCAGCGGGCCGACGTCGCTCTCTATCAAGCCAAGTCCCGGGGCAAGAACACGTACGAAATACTAGAAGAGGGCTGACCGTCGATCCCTGGGCTCCGGTTGAACCGCGGCCGAGCCATTGCCTCGAACCGAAAAAAGGTCTAGATTCTGGAGCCGTGGCAGACGCCCGAGCTTCTTGCGACTTTGCCGCGGTCGCGCGACGCGCGGATCGGCGGCAACGCTCAACACCGCTGCTGGCGGTTCTCCTGCTGTTGGCCTGCAGCTGGCCGGGGGCGCTCCTGATATCACCCAGAGCGGGGGTGATAGGCCTCGAGGCTCCCGCCGGTCCCAGTGGTGTTCCAGCCGCTACAATCGACCACCCGATTCCTGAAGATGTGGTAGACGCCACGATGTCGCCGCGCCGCGATCCAAGTCCGGCGGGCCACCTCCGGGCGTCCGAGCTCGTGACCGCCGGCGCCACCTCACAACGATCGTTTGAGCGCATCTCACATTGCCGGCCGCCCGACCCCAAGGACGTGCACCGCGTCGAGCTGCTGCCCCGCCCCCCTCCACAGCCCGGCATCGCGTAGCGTCTCCCCCGTAAGACCAATCTGACTTCAACCCGGCGCGCAGATGCGCGCAAGGAGCCCTGTCATGACGACTCAAAACACCTCTCAGCCGATCCAGGAGCACGCTGCTGCGAGCTCATCGCCCAGCCCGTTCACTGTCCTCGGCTGGACCCTATTGTGCTTTGCACTGATCCCTCTGACCATGGCTGCCCACGCCACCGGACACGGCTACATCATCGTCGGTGGCGGCCTCGCCGCCATCAGCATCGTCTGTATCGTCCTGGGGAAGATCATGGGAAAGAGACGAGGCGGCAAAGCCACAACCTGACAAGGCTCGCGTCCCTAGGTATGCTGCGGCGACTGGAGCCTCGGAGGTACAATCGCCCGGATGGCGGGGCGGATCGCACTGACTGTCGGATCAACTTCGATGCTCGTGGCGTCGCTGATCTGGGTCGGATGCCGTTCGACAGCGTCGCCAATGCCCGCGCAGCAAGGTGTGCGGTGGATCGAGCAGCTGAGCAGTACCGAGGCCGGCCTGCGCGGTGTCAGTGCAGTGTCCGCCGATGTAGCCTGGGCCAGTGGAACCGCCGGAACCTGCCTGCGCACGGTCGACGGCGGCCGCACCTGGGTGATCCTCACGGTGCCCGGTGCCGAGCGGCTGGACTTCCGCGATGTCGAGGCGCTCAACACAAACACCGCCTGGCTGATGGCGACCGCTGGCCGCATCTACAGGACTACGAACGGTGGCGCGACCTGGCAGCTCCAGCTCGCCGACGATAAACCCGGGATCTTCCTGGACGCGATTGCCTTCTGGGACAAGGACAACGGCATCGCCTTCGGCGATCCCGCCGGCGGCGCGTTCCTCGTCCTGATCACCGAAGACGGCGGAGCGCATTGGCGGCGCTTGGCACCCTCTCTTCTTCCCCCTCCACTGGCCGGAGAGGCCGGTTTTGCCGGCAGTGGGACCTGCCTGGCCGTGGCGGGAACCGATGACGTTTGGTTTGGGACCGGCGGCAGTCGAGTGGCGCGCGTGTTTCACTCGTCCGACCGAGGCCACACCTGGCAGGCAGTGGCGGCTCCCGTTGCGGCGGGCACGGCTTCGGCCGGGGTTTTCGGCCTCGCCTTCCGCAACCGCCGTACAGGCGTCGCTGTCGGCGGCGACTACAAACATCCGCAATCGGCGCTCCGCACGGCCGCCGTGACCCGCAACGGTGGCCGGAGCTGGCAGCCTGTGCACGGGACAGTGCCAGGTGGCTACCGCTCGGGCGTTGCCTTTGCCCCCGGCCTTGGTGCTACGGTTTTCGTGGCAGTTGGGACCTCCGGCGCCGACATCTCGCGTGACGACGGGACCAGCTGGAACTCAATCTACAGAGGACCGCTGAACGCTGTTTCGTTTGCGGCCCAAGGGCCGGTCGGTTGGGCCGTCGGGCCCGATGGGCGCATCGTCAGGATCGAAGGGACGGGACAGAAGCGCTAGGCCACGTGCCTCTCGCGACGCATCGTTGGAGGACCAGCGATCTCCACTGATTCTAGAAGATAGTCCGCTGCCCAGCCCACACCTTCCAACCCTTATCCCCAGGTGCAGTTGTGCTCGGCCCGTACCTCTCCCCCTCTTCTCCCCTGTCTTGCATCGCCGCTTCAGGGGCGTATGCTGGTTGGAGCGAACCTGAGAAGCGAAGGGAGGATCCCATGAGACGGACCTGTGTCTTCCTCGTGGTGCTGGCGGCATTGACGACGGTCGCCGGCGCCCAGACTCTGCAACCGATGAGCTCCGGCGTCGTGCCCGTGGTGGCCCACCTGCCCGGTAAGCTCGGCAGCTACTGGACGACCAGCATGTATATCCGGCAGGCCGAAGGCACGATGCCCGGGCAGGTGGCGATCACGATCCACAACCCCGCCGGCCCCGACTGGGGAGGGACCGTGAAGCTGCCGGCTGCAGAGGGCACGCTGGAGGTCAAGGACGTCGTCAAAGAGGTCGCCGCCGCGATCCCGGACGGCAAGTACGTGTTGACTTGGTGGTCCACTCAACCCGTCGTCCTGACCACAAGGACGTTCACCACCGAGGCATCCGGAACCTACGGACAGGGAGTGGCATCGGTCGCACCGAACACCGGTTTCATGGCCAACGGTGAGGTGATCTTCCCGGCACCGATGGACTACGACGGCCATCGGGTTGCTGTCGGCATCTCCAACTCGGGCGGCGCCGTGCAGACGTTCGACGTGTCAGCGCTCGACGAGGACGGGAGCGTCGTCAACACGTGGACCCGCACCGTCGCTGGCGGTGCCATCGACCAGTTCGAGGCGAACGGCGGCATGTCCGGACCAGGCTCGCTTTCGATCAAGTGCACGGCCGGCTGCAACGGCACGGCCTACGCCTACTCCTCGGTCGTGGCCAACGACTCCAACGACGCCTACTTCATGTACGCCGGCGCCACCTCTGGTTCGACCCAATACACACCCATCGGCATGATGCGCGACGACCGCGGGGTGTGGTTCATCTATGGCGGCTCGCCGTACGACGTGTTCGAGCAGATGGGATACATGGTTGCAAGCGACCGACTGTGGCAGGCGGAGCTGTACCGGCGCTCCGCACGTGGCACCATGGCCGCGGTGTTCGGCTCCGACTTCCTGAACAACGACATCTTTATGCGCATCATCGGCTACACCGACGCCGAGCTCCAGGCCGCGTTCAACCAACTCCCGAGTGACTCCAAGACCGTGATCCAGGCCTACGTAGATGGCTTCAACCGCCGAATCGCCGAGGTCCGTTCCGATCCCTCGCAGCTACCGTTCGAGTTCAAGGCGGTCGGTCAGCAGCTGGCCTTCAACTTCCAGCCCGCGGACTGGACTGTCGAGGACGTTCTCGCCTGGCTGGCGCTGCTGCAGCGCAACTTCGATCCCGAGGCCCTCGACACCGGTCAGCTCGATTCGGCCGCGATGCTGCAAGCCTTCTCTCAGGCCTATCCCACCGACGCACTCGCGATGTTCAGCGATCTCAGATGGATGAACGACCCCGACGCGCAAACCATGATTCCGCCCCCCCAAGGCGCCGCGGTCACGACGGCCCGAATCTCCCGCAGCGTGCTCGCCAAGACGCTGGACGAGCTGCCGCCGCTGCAACAGGCGGACACCAACCTCAGGAATCGGCTCTCCGAGATCTTTGCCAACCTGAAGAAGGTGAACGCCCGCGTCAAGATGGGAAGCTACGCCTGGGTCGTGTCGGGCTCGAAAACCGCGTCCGGCCACCCGATCCTGTACTCCGGTCCCCAGATGGGGTTCACCGTGCCGTCCATTACCCTCGAGGGCTCCATCCACGGAGGTGGGATGACGGTGTCCGGGATGACCGTAGCCGGCGTCCCCGGCATCATCATCGGCCGCACCCCGCACCACGCATGGTCGATGCAGGTCGGGCACGCGCACACGCTGGACTACTACCTGGAGGCGCCACAATCGGTCACCCTGGACCGCATGGAGACGATTCACGTTGCCGGCGCAGCCGATGTGACGATCCCGGTCTTCAAGAGCGCGCACGGTCCGATCATCGAGCCCATACCCTATAACCCCGCAAGCCCGCCGGCTGCCATCGTGAGCTGGGACTACGCCCAACGAAACGTCGAGTTCGAAACCATCGGCGCTTTCCTCGACATGGCGCGGGCGCAGAGCGTCGCCTCGTTCGGCAACGCCATTGAGCACATCGGTGTCAGTCAGCATTTCTGCTACGCCGACAAGGACGGCAACATCGCGTACTGGATGTCGGGGATCGACCCGGTTCGCGCGGACGGGACGGACCCACGGCTGCCTCTGCCAGGGGACGGACAGCATGAGTGGAAGCAGCCCCTTCAGTTGAAGCAACGGGCGCATGACGAAAATACCTACCAGGGTTACTACGGCGGCTGGAACAACAAAGCTGCCGTCTGGTACAACAACCCCCCGAACGCCCTCGGGTACACGCTCGGACCGGCGCATCGGGCTCACGTCATCAAGGAGTACCTGGACGCCCACAACGACCTGACCTTCGAGCAGGTCCGCGATCTGGCGCTCAACATCGCGACCACAGACTCGTTCGCAGGCGGCGGCAACCCCTGGGAGTTCGTCGCCAACCGCTTCGAGGCGGCGGTGGCCAGCAACCCGACAACGGCCAGGAACGATGCGGTCGCACTACTCGACTCGTGGGATGGGCACTTTGTACAAGGCGGACAGTCGCAGTGGGTCGATGGCCTCTTCCGCGCCGACGCCTGGGTGCTGCAGGACCAGTGGATCCGTGAAGTCCTGCGCCTGACCTTCGAGGACGAGTTCGCCGGCGCCGGAATGAGCTACACGAGCCAGCCGCTCGGCCTACTGTTCAACGTCCTGCTGCACGCGCTCGAGCCCAGCCCCGGCGGAATCACCAATCAGTACGACTGGTTCCAGGATGTCTCCGGGAGCGGCAAGCCGACCAACGCCGACGGCATCATCGTGATGGCTCTCGACAACGTACTGGCGCAGCTCGGCCCGCGCCCCTGGGCTCAGTCGCGTGGCTTCATCCGTTACAACCATGATCTCCTCGGTGAGGTGCACGCGACACCGTTTGCCTCACGCTCGACCTACGCACATGTGGTGGAGTTCGGCTCCTCGGGACCGCTCCGCATCGAGAGCATGTTCCCGCTGGGCGAGTCCGGTACCATTCTGATGGATCAGTACGGCGCGCCCCAGTATGACAAGAACTTCTTCTCGATGGCCCCCATCTACGACGCCTTCGCGCCGCGTACGTTCCCACTGTTCAACTAAGGAGAAACTGCAGACAGAATCACGGCGCCCCGGTCAATCCGGGGCGCCGTTCTTACACTCGCCGACGGGGGCTCAGGTCCCAAAGGGCCTCGGCCTTCCCTTCACCTCGATCGGTACCGGGAGCACCATGCCGCCCGGAGCCTTCGGGCAGGCTACCTCGGGGGCCTTGGGGCACGCGATAGCCGGCGCCTTCGGACAGGCGAACACGCTCAGGTCAATGCCACGGGGTGCCTTGGGACACGCAAGCTCAGGAGCCTTGGGGCATGCCAGCTCTGGTGCTTTGGGACAAGCAAGCTGTGGGGCCTTTGGACAGGCCACCTCGGGAGCCTTGGGACACGCGATCGCCGGTGCCTTCGGACAGGCAAACGCGCTCAGGTCCATCTCGCGAGGTGCCTTGGGACACGCAAGCTCAGGAGCTTTGGGGCATGCCAGCTCTGGTGCTTTGGGACAAGCAAGCTGCGGGGCCTTGGGACATGCCAGCTCTGGTGCTTTCGGGCAGGCCAGCTCAGGGGACTTGGGGCAAGCAAGCTGCGGTGCCTTCGGGCAGGCCACTTCGGGAGCCTTCGGGCAGGC
>JAJDNH010000132.1 GCA_022340775.1 Acidobacteriota bacterium | reverse complement strand
CTCCCTTGCGGACGTGGTCGCCGGCCCGCACCTTGAGGTCGACGACGCGCCCCGAGAGGTTCGACTTGACGTCGACCTTGACCTCGGGCTCGACCGTCCCCACCTCGCGCACCACGACCTGGACGTCTCCCATCCTCGCCGCCAGCGTCGGGACCTCCGGCCCCTTCTCCTCGTCCTTGTCGGTGCTGCTGCGCCCCTTGGCCGCGAACGCAACCACTGCCACCAGGACCGGCACCATCGCGAGCCACAACCAGCGTTTCTTCCTGCGGGTCATTCCAGCCTCCACCCGGCGTTGCCGGACCTACACTTGCTCTACGCATGAGCAGGCGCAAAGTTCTCAGATCAGGAGTGGGAACCGTGGTCGTTCCCGCAGTGGCCCGGCTTGCGCACCGGCCGCCAGCCACTCCCCGGAGGCGGTCGTCAACTGCCTCGCGCGGAGTTTACCAGTCGGGTAGGGCCCGCTTGAGCCAGGTCCGAACAACGGCGTCGCGCTGCCCGCCGAGCAGCTCGTCGGCCGCGTCGGTGCGCTGGACCTCGCCCTCCAGCTTCTTGAACAGGAAGGCGAGTACCAAAACGACCAGCGACGGGAAGATCAGGTACCCCACGTCGGTGGGCCTGAGGTCGCCGCGGACGAGCCCGAAGAGGAACACCACGATCGGCAAGCCGAGCAGGCCGATCTGCGCCAGCGCCGCGTACATCTGGTGCGCGGCAAGACGCTTGAACCGCTCCATCTCGTGCGTCGAGGAGATGGCTCTGACCTCACGCTGGAACCGTCGCAGCTCGAGGCCGCCCCACAGCAGGTTGACCACACCCAGACCGAGCAGGCCGAGGATCACGTACAGCAGCTGCTCACGCACGCACACCTCCTCGCGGTTCCCCAGCGTCAGAATGCCGATACCTTCTCTACCAGTCTACCGCGGCGGCACGGCACATCCAGGCTGCAGGAACGCCAGTCTGGTCACCTTTACGATCACCTCCGCGCCGAACCACTCACTCGCTTGCCGTCTTGGCTCACCCACTCTGAGCAGGACATAGTGCCGGGCTCCTTGTGAAGCACATCACCAAACGGGCGGCGGTACACTCACTTCAGGTTCGGGAAACCGGCGATGATATCGCCGACGGCAGCGATCGAACGCTTCTTCGTGAGGTCCGCGTCCACCTGATAGGGAACGATCAGGACGACCTCGGACGTGACCGGGTCGACAACGTAGAAGAGGACAATCACACCCGAGGAGGGGTTGAACACGGCCGGGTTCGAGATCGAGGCGTAGGTGGGGTTTACCCCTTCGACGACGGCCCCTGCCAACATCGCGAGGACGTTGCCTGCCTTCCGCCCCTTGGTCTCAGACACGGCTCTACACCACACGTACAGCAGGTACCGGCCGTCCCCGTCGTCGGGCCCAAGCGATCGCCGAGCCTCGGCAAAGGCTTCAACCTCATCGAGAAGGGGTGGCCGCGGACGGTAGGCGACCAGCCCGGGGCGAAGCCCCCGCAGAGTCTTGTGTAGCGGCGCAACGACCTGATCCCATATCTCGAGCAACTGCGGCGAGCCAGGCCACGCTGCCAGCAGACGTCCATCGCCTTCGGCGAGCCGGCCGGCAAGCTGTTCGCGGAGCAGGCCGGTGAGCCGTTCCGCCTCCAGCGGTGCAGGCTCGAGATGGCCCACAGCGCCGACGCCGGTCTTCATTTGCAGGTCCACATCCACGGGAAGGACGAAGTAGCGGCCGTTCCGGGCCGCCTCCTGGTCGGGCTGCGTCTTGGACACCCCCGGGATGGGCTTCAGCTCGAGGTTGACCACCTCCGCCGAGCTCTCCTCGAGCTTCGCCGTCGCCGGCTCGTAGCCCCGCTTCTGTACCGTCACATAGTGCGGCGTGTTTCCGAAGAACACTACGCTGGCGGTTCCGGGAGTCTCACCGTCCGACTCCAGCAGCGCGGAGTCGTCGAGGTTCGGTTGCGAGTGCTCGATGATCAGTCCGCCGGCCGGGTTTGACTCCACTGCGAACTGTCGGGTCGTACCGCAGCCGCTGAGCGCCGCGACACTGGCCAAGGCCGCCCAGCACCATACTCTTCCTCCGGTCATGACACACCTCCTCTGCGAAACCGGCGTTGCGGCGCGCACCGCTCTTCAGATCAGTGCGTGCCGATCCTCAGGATCTCTCCGTGACTGCCGACGGCCCAGCACAGGTCGCTTTGAACACAGTGCAACCCGAGCAGGCTGACGCCGGCTCCACTCTCGACTGACGACCAGGTGACACCCCCGTCGACGGTGTGCAGGATTCTGCCCCCGTCGCCAACCGCCCAGCCAGCTGCGGACGTCGGGAACTTCACGTCGTGAAGATCACCACCGAGACCAAGATCCCTCCTCGTCCAGTGCTGGCCGCCGTCGCCGGTCGAGAAGAAGCCGCCCTCGGCCGCGATCCACCCCGTATTCGGATCCGTGAACGTCACCTGGAGCATGTGGGGGTAGGTGGCATCGTGATGCTGAGCCTGCCAGGTCTGGCCTCCGTCCGAGGTGTGGGCGATGTCTCCCAGCCCTCCGACTGCCCAGCCTTTCATCGGATCGGTGAAGCACATCCCCCCCTGAACGATCTCGAAACCGACTGCGAGCACGCCTGGAACACCGGTGGGAACCCAGCTCCAATGCGCACCCCCGTCCGTTGTCCTGGCAAAGAAGAACGACTGCTGGCCTGTCGTCTGGTCGGTGTGGCCGTTGTCCATGGCCCAACCAGTGTGGGAATCGAGGAACTGCACGTCGAAGAACTCCGGAGCCAGGCCGTCGGTGAGCTCGTCTCCCTGCTCGCTCCAGTGCTGGCCGCCGTCAGAGGTATGAACGATCGCTCCCCTCGCCTGCCACCCGTTCTCGTAGTAGAGCTCCGAGCTGCCGACGGCCCACCCGTTCTGGCCGTCTGTGAAGGTCACGGCATCCAGCCGGAAGTAGCTGAAAAGGCTGTCCATCGGCGGGGCTTTCTCGTACTGCTCCGCCCACGTAGTGCCGCCGTCCGAGGTATGGAGGATGACCTGGCCCCAAAGCTCCGGAGCGAATGTCTTTCGACCCACGGCCCAGCCGTTGGCGGAATCGGCAAAGAAGACGTCCTCGAGCTTGTAGTGAGTGCTGATGTAGCCCTGAGTGAACAGGTTGTCACCGTTCGGCCAGCCGTACTCCCCCCACGGGTCGTCAGACCTGACGACATAGTCATGATCTCCAACCCCGATCGCCCCGGTGGCGGTCAGGGCCAGGCCGTACAGCCCCTCTCCGTCGTGGCTTTCCTGAATGACCTTCTCCCAGGTCGTCCCACCGTCGGTGGTTCTGAACACCGGCGGCCCCCAGGCGGCGACGTAGTTGGCGCCCACGATGTACGCCCGGTTGGCGTCGGCGGCCTGGACGTCCCACAAGAGATCGAAAAAACCTCCCGGATCCTGCCGCTCCCAGGTTGCCCCGCCGTCCGTAGTGTGGAACGTGGCGCCACCCTCCTCCCCCGAGTTTGTGAGGAAGCCCACGGCCCAGCCGTGCTTGGCATCGACGAAATCAACATCGGTCAACGAGATCTGGAGGTCGGGGGCGTACTGCTGGGTCCACCTCTGGCCGCCGTCCTCCGTGTGATAGACAACCGCCCGGTGCTCGGGCCAGGGGTCGTCGCCGATGTAGCGAACGCCCACCGCCCAACCCACCTTGGAGTCGATGAACTGAATCCCTTGGAGAAGACTCGCGCCTTCCGGAAGGAGCTGCTCGACCCAGGTTGCTCCGCCGTCCGCCGTGTTCCATACCGCCGCGGTCCAGTTATCCGCGTCACCGGTCCAGTCCCAGTGCACGGGGCGTATCGCCGTGACCCACCCGGTGTTCGAATTGGAGAAGGCCACGGCACGTAGCGTGTCCGTCGTTGGGACTTTCTGGCGCGCCCAGGTGCCGCCACCGTCGTTGGTGTGTAGAACGAGCCCGTTGTCACCGACCGCCCAGCCGTCACTGGTCCCGACGAATGTCAGGGATTGGAGCCCGGACGTCTCGCCCGTGTCTTTCTCAACCCAACTCGTTCCGCCGTCGTTCGTCTTCAGCAGTGTCGTATCGTAGTGCTTGCTGTTCTGGTTCCAGTGGGGTTGACCAACTGCCCAGCCAACCGTCGGATTCAGCATCTCAATGTCACGTAGGTAGTAGCCCGTTTCCTCGAACTGCTTCGTCACCGTGACGGCGCCGGCCCCGGACAGCTCTGGCATGAAAACAGGGTCACCTGTCCGGTTGTCGATAACCGAAGCGTAGGCGAAGAACCCACCGTTCTCGGCGTCGGTGCTGATGACTGCATAGCCTCCGACGACGTCCTGTGATGTGACCTGGTGGAACACGCGATCGAGCTGACGAAACTCGAGGGAACGCAAAGAGGTCAGTTGTGATGGCACCGCTCCCAGCAGCACGCCAGACACATTGTAGAGATCAATCCGAACCTGAATCGGGTTCGTACCGACGTTGACGAGTCCGACATTCGTACGGTAGCCGGTTCCTTCCTTCAGCCCGATGAGCCGGACCGAGGTTCCGTACCGAACAGCGTTCAACGTGCTCCGAGCGGAAACGAGCTGGCCGTAGGTGCCCGCAGGCGTTGCGTTGTAGGTCCTGCTCGTAACTTCGATCGAGCACTGATCCGGCGTGATACGGAGTGCCGCAGCACCCGAGAAGCCGAACATCGTGTCCAGGATGTCACCGTAGCCGACGGACGCCCCGGGGTCGAGCCGAAAGCTCTTGCCAGTCGGAGCGGCGTTGTCGCGATCCCGGGGAAGAAGCTCGACGCTATAGCCGCACTGTGTTTGGCCGGGGTTGTGGACGTCGACATCACTGCGCCACACGGTGCCTCCGGCACCGGTCAGGTGAGCGGCGGCAGGAATGATCAGCGCACCTGAAGCTGGGGGGCGCATGGCAGGCATGAAGACGGGGTCGCCGGTGCGGTTGTCGATCACGGAGGCGTAGGCAAGAAAAGGGCCCATGCTGGTGATGACGGCGTACCCATCCTCAACCGCCGCGGTAGTCACCCGTCGGAACACCTTGTCGAGCTGTTTGAACTCCAGCGGTTTGAGGTACTCGGCCAGTGAACCCAGGCTCGCACCGTGACGGTCGTAGAGACCGATGTTCACGTAGGAGGAGGAGGCGCCCAGGTTGAGCAAGCCGATGTTGGTACGGAAACCGCTGGAGTCCGGAATGCTCTGTGACAGCTGGATCAGCCGCGCCTCCTCATTGCCGCCGAAGGCTTCCTCCGCCTTCAGGGCCGGAACCAGCTGGCCGTAGGTGCCGTCAGGCTGATCATTGTAAGTGCGGCTTGCAGCCAGCACTTCGCCGGCCGACAGCGTCAGGCGCAGCGCTGCGGCACCGGAGAAGCTGAACAACGTCTGCAGCACGTCATCAAACCGCAGGCTCTCCCTCGCATTCACCGCCACGGTCCTGGTGATGGGTTGGCTGTTTCCCTGATCCCGCTCCAGGAGGGCGATGGTTACCGAGACCAGACCCGGGCCGGGGTTGTGCAGCTCGAGATCGGTTCGCCAGTCAGTCCCGACCGCCCCTGACAGGTGCGCGCTGGCGGGAATGTAGAGCGTTCTCCCAGCCGCCAGACTCACCGCCTCCGCGGTGACCGCTTTCGCACCTGGCGTCCCATCGGGTCGGACTCGTTCGACCGAACGATCGAAACGGCTAACCGGAGTTGTGGCTGGGGCCTGGAGCGCTGCCGCGGCCACGAGAAGGCCCGCCCCGACCACCCTCAAGGTCGGTCTGCAAGAACGACTCATCTGGTACCTCCGCTGCCCTGGTACGCAAACGCAATGCCAGATGCGCCACAAACTACAACTTGCTGATGTTATGTACTCTACGGGACAGAAGCGCGGAGATGCCCGCACGCGAGATACCCACCGCAGGGTTCCGAATACCCCCACGGGTATCGCAGCGAGCGTGAGGTCGTCTGAAAGATCAGTCTTCCGGTCCACCCAGGGACATCAGAAGCTCAGCAATCTGACCATGGACCATCGCCTCCGCAGGCCGTTCCTCCGGCTTCTTGGCCATCATCCCGAGGATCAGATGGTCCAGCTTGTGGCCGATCTCTGGGCGGTAGCGAACGGGCGGCACCGGGTCCACGTCGAGAATCTGTTTGATGATCTCCACTGGCGTATCCCCGGGAAAGGCAGGGCGCCCGGTGATGAGCTCGTAACCGATCACGCCGAGCGCGTACAAATCACTGGCGGGGGAGAACCGTTGCTCGGTGATTACCTCGGGTGCTACGTAGCCGATCGTCCCGACCAGCATCCCGGTCTGCGTGAGCCGCGTCAGCGACTGGGTGCGGGCGAGGCCGAAGTCGAGGAGCTTGACGAAGCTCGCGTCTCCGTCCCGCTGGATGAGGAGCACGTTCCCAGGTTTCAGGTCACGATGGAGGATCCCCTTTGCATGCAGATGGGACACGGTTTCGGCTAGCTGACCGAGAATGTGCAGTGCGTCGGCCACCGCCGTCGGCTCGGGTTCCGAGATGACATCGGCCAGCGACCGTCCGTCGAGGAGCTCCATTGCCATGAACAGGCGACCGTCGTGCTCTCCTCTCTCGTGAACCCGGACGACGTGAGGGTCATCGAGCTGATCGATGACGGCAGCCTCGTGGAGGAACCGGCGACGCACAGTCTCGTCGGCGGCCAGCTCGTCGCGGATTACCTTGACCGCGAACCGGCGCGAGCCATCTGCCCCATCCTGAGCCAGGTAGACAACTCCCATTCCGCCACTCGCGATGCGGTCCAGGATCCGGTAGTGCCCAATGTGGCTGCTCTTCCTCCAGAACCCGAGCAACGAGCGGTACCTGTAGCCCAACCAACCGAGCACCAGGAGGGCCAAGGCGAGTCCCACGATCACGAGGTTGGCACGCAACCGCGCGCGGCTCGACCGAAGCCTCTCGAGCTCGTTCTCCTTTGCCAGCAGGTCGATCTCTCGCTGCTTCTTCTCTGTCTGGAATCGCGCCTCGAGCTCCTGGACGCGGCGGTTCGAGCGCTCGTTGAGCTTGGTTTCATGAGCCTTGGCGGCCTTCCGGTACGCATCGAGCGCATCTCGATAATCGCCGAGAGCCGCTCTCACCTGGGCAAGGAGCGCTCCGGCCTCGCTGAGCCGGTCCGGGTCGTTGATCTCCTCTGCGAGGCGTACCGCGCGTTCGAGGTGCGGTAGCGCCTCCCGGTGCTTGCCCATCAGCTCCAACGTCTCGCCGATGTTCTGTGAGCTGCGAGCGATACCGTCCTTTACACCCAGGCTCTCCCATTCCGCGAGCGCCTGGCGATGGAGCCTGAGGGCTGCAGCCAGTCTTCCCCTGTTCCTGTTGACGACTCCCAGGTTGTCATAGGTCGCGGCGATATCCCACCGGCTGGATTGCTCGCGAGCCATGACGAGTGCCTGGCGGTACTCCTCTTCGGCCTCCGAATAGCGTTTCTTGGCCTGATACAGGTTGCCGAGGTTGGTGTGGACGCCGGCCACTCCAGAGCGGTTGCCGACCTTCTCGTAGAGCTCCATGGCGCGCTTGAAGTACTGCAGCGCGCGGTCGAGCTGACCCATGTCCTGGAAGATGTTCCCGATGTTGGCCGAGCTGCCGGCCACGCCTCCCTCGTTCCCGGCCTCCTCGTCCATCTTGAGCGAGGCCAACAGCTTCTCCAGCGCTCCATCGTAGTCACCCATCTGGTAGAGGGCAATTCCGATGTTGTTCAGCGCTTTGGAGATTCCCGGCAGGCTGTTGAGCTTCCTCTCGATCTCCAGCTCTTCAGTATGGATCTCAAAGGCCGTGGCGAAGTCGCCACGGTCGTAGTGAACGTTGGCGACGTTGCCGAGGGTCCGGGCCACGCCCTTGAGGTTCCCGAGCTGCCTGTCGATGGCCAGGCTGCGTTCGTAGAGCTCGAGTGCCTGGTCGTAGTGACCCATCATGCGGTGGCACACGCCCATTACGTTGAGTGAGCTTGCTGCCCCCTTGCGATCGCCCACCTCCCGGAACAGCTGCAGAGCTCGGGTTGCATGCTCCAGCGAGCCCTGATGGTTCCCGGCCACACTATCGGACACGGCGAGGTTCCTCTCGGCCGCGGCCTCCCCTCCCCTGTCCTGGAGGGCCCGAGCGAGCTTGAGCGCCTCCTGCCCGTAGCGCTTACCCGTATCCACCGACACGAAGCTCGAGCGGTACGCAAGCTGGTTGAGGATCTCCAGCCGTTCTGTACCGGCAGACTTCTTGAGGCGGGCTTCGAGCTCGGACAGGGATGGTTCGTCGCCAGCGGCTCCGACCGCGACGGTGAACAGCATCACGACAAGCAACATGTGGATCGCCCGCGAAAGCGTCCGCCGCGGCTGGCAGGGGAAATGAAACCGACACATAGGCACCCGTATTCTCGCGACACTCACCAGGCTGCAATCCGGAACTTGAGAAGTGTAGCACTTCGGGATCCCCGTATGCCGGCTGAATGGCAGGAAAGCGCGAGCGATCTAATCCGCGTCACAGTGGACGACCGCGCGTCACCCTGACTGCTGAGGACTCTGGTCCGGATGAACGCCGTACTTGTGGAGCGCCGCGACGAAACGCGCGTAACCCCCGGGCTCGATGTTGAGGGCCGACGCGAGCTGCTTCAGGCTGCCGCCGTGGCGGTTGTAGTGGCTGCGCAGGAACAACCGCAGCTGGTGGCGGTTGAGATCGCGGTCCAGGAACGCTCGCCACACGGTGTCCCAGAAGCTCGCGCCAGCCGCGATGGCGGCCTCCAGCCCGTGTGATCGGCTCTCGTGGTCTTCCGCCTCTACGGCGCCCGGCCCGATCACGGTCGCCAGCTCGCGCCCGATCTCCTCCCCCTCCATCTGGATGCCGGCACGCTTGAGCACCTGGATCAGCTCGCGGACGTTCCCCGGCCAGTCGTGGGCCAGCGCAACTTCCCAGAAGCCCCTGCCCGGGCGCTTACCTCGCAAGAGGCCGACGTGTTGCTTGACCAGGGGCTCGATGTCTTCCGGCCTGGAGCGCAACGGGGAAATCGTAATCGGCAGCACAGCGAGACGGTAGTAGAGGTCGGCCCGCAGGCCTGCGGCCTCGGGCCCAGCCTCCAGCGGCCGATTGCTGGCCGCGAGGATCCGCACGTCGGCCTCCCGTTCCCGCGCTTCACCGACCTTGCGGAAACGACGGCTCTCCACCAGCTCGAGCAGCTTTGCCTGGAACTGGGATGGGACCTCGCTGACCTCATCCAATAGCAGGCTCCCGCCTTCCGCCTCCTCCACCAACCCCTCATGACCGCGGTCGGCGCCGGTAAATGCGCCCCGGACGTGCCCGAACATCTCCCTCTCGAACAGACTTTCCGGTATCGATGGCACGTGCACCGACACCAGTCGGCCGCGGCGGCCCGAGTACCGGTGAATCAGCTGTGCGATGTAGGTCTTGCCGACTCCCGTCTCACCGAGCAGCAGAACCGGGTCTTCTTCAAGCGCATAACGGGCGACGAGCTCTCGCACTCTGACCATCGCCTGGCTGGTGCCGGCAATCTCGGCGGGTCCCTCGCCGGCGCCCGCGATGGTGGCGAGGGCCTCGCCCAGCAACTCTCCAAGGGCACGAATCACCTCCCGGTCCGAGCGGTCGAAAACGTCCTTGGAGCCGCTGTCGACGTAGAGGAACAGCCCGCTGCTAATGGGTAGGATCAGCAGGCTGCGGATGAAAAGAGCCTGGGCGGAAGCGGGCAGGGCTCTTTCCTGCGTGAGGTCGACCACGTCCTCCGCTTCGAGAGCGACACCCTCTGCGAGCGTTTGGCGGATCGCACTCCGCGGAAATCCCGAGCCGCCGTCGATCGTGTTGCCCGAAACCGTCCTCCCACAGTGCCAGAGGATCTGGCCGTCGCGGGCATATACCATCGCCAGCGAGACCTCGCGCCCTTCGAGCAGTCGCCACAAGCGGTCCTTGATGGCTTGAATCATCCCGTGGACTCCAGTGTCGTCGCTGAATGCGAGTATGCAGCGCGATTCTACATCAGGCGGGCATGGGTCGCTTCGCGACAGGCTTCTTTCCCGGCTCCTCGGATGCCATGGCAACAACTCAGCGCCACGCTGGCCGGCTCACCTAGTCCCTGGATCTCGCTCCCATGACGGTGACGGGATCGGCGGATGAGTTGTCGATGACCGAGGCGTAGGTCAGAAAGCGGCCGGCCGGGTTCTCGGTCGTGATCAGAGCGTAGCCGTTGGCAACCTGGCCCGTGGTCACCCACTGATAGACACGGTCCAGCTGGGCCCAGGAGTGGGCGGGAAGCTGCTTGGTCACGGTTCCCAGCAGCTCACCGGCGGCCGCGTGAAGGTCGACCCGGACCTCAGTGGACGAGTCACCCAGGTTGACCAGACCGATGTTCGTGCGCACCTCGGACGACGAACCGAGGC
The DNA here is from genome assembly GCA_022340775.1 of Acidobacteriota bacterium. GTDB lineage: Bacteria > Acidobacteriota > Thermoanaerobaculia > Thermoanaerobaculales > Sulfomarinibacteraceae > JAJDNH01. The sequence goes on along the minus strand of JAJDNH010000132.1, from coordinate 2,217 downwards.
CGGGCAGGAACGCGGGCTCCCCGCTCGCGAACGCTCCACTCTCGGGCAGGGCCGGAACGGCTTGGCCGAAGGCGCCCCGACCGCCCGTGTCGACGGTACGGCTCGTGACCGCGACCTCGCCGCCGTCCGGAACCACGCGCAGGGCGCCGGCCCGGCCACCGGGGAACAGGGCCGCCATGATGTCTTGGAAGCGCCTGGCTTCTCCTGGAGGCAGCTCGATCTCGGCCGAGGTACGAACCTCCCCACCTCCCTCCGGAAGAAGCTCGAAGTGGATCGCCGCAGGCTCGTCACCTGCATTCACGACGTCGACAACGCTCGTCCACGTCGACCCCCCGAGCCCAGTCGTATGGACCACGGCCGGAAGCACCAGAGGGCCGGCGTCGAACGTGGCCGGCGGGACGAACACCGGATCGCCGGAGGTGCTGTCGATCACCGACGCGTACGCCGTGTACGAGCCTGCAGGAGGCCCGGAGACCACCACGTAGGCGGCGCTCACCTGCTCGTCGGTCAAGCTCGCGACGATCCGATTGATCTGGGCAACGGCGTAGGGCGCTGCGTCCACGGTCCGTGAGCCGATCGGGCTCCCATCCGGTCGGTAGAGGTCGATCTCCGCGGTCACCGCATCGCCGGTCAGGTTGGTGATACCGACGTCGGTGCGGCGGGCCCCGTTCTCGTCGATGCCGACCAGCAGGATGCGGCCGTCCTCGGCGGCTTCGTTGTCGACCGTTACCGGCGTGACGCCCTCCCCGTACCTCCCCCCGGCGCCCGCCGTCGAGGTGCGCGAGCTCACGACCAGGGGCGACTCGCTCACTACCCACAGCGGCTCGGCGCCGTGGCTGAGACCGAAGGTGGCGGCCAGAACGTCTCGCCGCACGAGCTGACCCCCCGGCGGAACTACAAAACGCCGCCACAACCCGGCGGAGCCTCCAGAGCCCCTGACGCCGAGCCACACCTCGGCCACGCCTCCCGTTGCTGAGAGCACGGTCACATCGGACTCCCATGAGGTTCCCCTAAGGCCCGCGGTACGCGCGGTCACTGGCACCACCGTGGCATGACCGGGGGGCGCCGGGCCGGACGCCCGTTCACCCAGCAGCAGCCGGTAGATCGCGCCGTTCCGGCCAACCGCGAACGCCGCGCCCGCGTCGGCGGCGACCCCGAGAAGGGCGCTTCCCGGCGCTACTGTACCTGTCTGCCAGCTGATGCCATCGGTGCTCTCCGCATAGCCGTCCCCGCCGACCGCGATTAACCGACCCTCGGCCCAGGCCACAGAGGAGAGACTTTCGGGGGCGCCCGTTTGGGTGGCCGTCCAGCTGCTGCCGTCGACGCTCCACGCGCTCCACCCGTCAGCGCCAACGGCAACCAGCTTCTCACCGTTCCAAACAACATCACGGGCGGCAAACGGCAGGGCGCCCGGCAGCACCGTCCACAGGCCACCGCGGTCGCTGAGGGCCACGTCGCCGGAGTCGCCCACGGCAACGAACCGGGACCCCGTCCACGCAACGGACAAGAGTGTTCCGGCGAACCCAAGAGGGTGCACGCTCCAGGTCAAACCGTCGGAGCTGACCGCAACGATCGGGTTCCCGGGCCCGGCCCCGGCCCCGACGACCACCCCATCCCCCGCGGCGACCCCGAAAAGGGTGTCATCAACCTGCCACTTGACCCAGCCCTGGCTCCACGTCAGACCGTCGTCGCTCGTCGCCACCTGACCCGCGTATCCGACGGCGATCCAGCGGCTCCCGGTCCAGGTCACGTCGTACAACGGGGTTGCCGGCTTGGCGTCACGGAGCACGAACGCCACGCCGCTATCACTGACGAGGATCGAGCGCTGCGATCCCCCGTGGGCTGACCAGACGCCGCCGACAGCGACCACGCGGCCATCGCCAGCAGCGACTCCTCCGAGATCCCAGACCACCGGGCTCGAGCGACTCACCCAGCCCTGCCCCGAGGGGTCGGCCAGAATCGTCCCTGCTGCGCCAACGGCGATCCACTGACCCGATCCCCAGGCGACGCCGGAGAGCTCGTGGTCCGCCACCGTTCCCGTGGTCCAGCCCTCGCCGTCGGTGCTGAGGACGACCGTCCCAGCACCACCTCCGACTGGTGTCAAGGACTCGTAGCCACCCACGATGCGCAACTCGTGGCCATTCCAACCGATAGCCCGAGGTGCCACTGCGGGAATCGCAGTCGACGACCATGTTTCTCCGTCCGGGCTCGTCAGCA
>JAJDNH010000107.1 GCA_022340775.1 Acidobacteriota bacterium | reverse complement strand
CGGAAGCTCTCGATGACCACGTCGGCCGAAGCAGCCAGCCGGCGCGCGGCGATAGCTCCGGACTCCGACCGGAGATCGAGACAGACGGACTCAGATCCGCGCAACAGGGTTGCGAAACCAGCACCGACGCCGCCGACCATTGGCGGGGCTGCCCGCATCGGGTCGCCGCCCGCCGGATCCTCGACCTTGATCAGGCGCGCTCCGAGGTCGATCAGCTGGCGGGCGAGGACGGCGCCGGGGAGCATCCGGGAGAAATCGACGACCACGACGTCTGTCAGAGGCCCGATTGCTGTGGATTTCTTGGCTGTCATGGGCTCGCGGCCTCCACTGTCCCCTCGAGAACGAGGATGACGACGGTCGTCAGCGGCTCGCCGGTTTCGCGGGCGGCGCCGACTCCCACCGCCTGAACGGCGGGTCCGTTGATCTCCTCGGGGAGGGCGATTTCGTCTGGTTCGGGCACCTCATAGGTGAGGATCGTCAGCCGGTGGTACCCGACACCGGCCGCACGGAGGATACGGTTGGCCTCCGCGAGGAGCGCTCGCTGAGACACGTGTTCCCGGCGGAGACGCACGGCGAGTGCTCTGGCTGCGTCGTTGGCATTCTTGTCAGAGCCGAGCTCCCTGTGGCCCTGGGAAGCGCGGCGCCGACCGATCCTGGCTCGCGTGGCCATCTCGAATGACCTCGCCGACAGGTCTTCCACCGGCCGTGCGAAGATCTGCGTCACCACCCAGGTCCGTTGACTGGTGACCGGCCGGCGCACGATGCCGATACCGACCACCGTGGGCTGGGGGGCCAGGATGTTGGCCCGGTGGCCGGGGCTGCGCATGAGCGCCTCCTGTGACTCGTAAATCGAGTCACTGGTGGAGATGTTCTCACCGGACCACCTGACGGCGTAGAGGCCGGCACCGAGGCGCGCCGCAAGATCACCGTGGGACGGTGAGACGTGACCAAAGTAGCCGTTCTCGGCCATGTCCTCGCTGTGTCGGCGGGCGATCGCCGCCAGGCGAGGATCCGGACCCAACGAAGGGAGGCCGAACCGGTTTCGGTCTGCGTTGACGAGCTCGAGCATCAGGGTCTCGGCTTGGGCCCGCGTGCGCACGCCGGTTTCATCGGGCGGCGGTGTTCCCTCCCATACGTCGGGAGGGGATCCACCGACCTCGACAGGGAACAGGGCGCAGACCCGGGGCCCGCTCCCTCCCTCGGCCGTGATCTCGATCCAGATCCTCCCCCGATCGGGACCGAGCGGGATGCGGGCCAGCCCCCAGCGGCCCGCATGGCCCACACTGAGGCGCTGGATCCTGCCGTCCGCGCCGAGGAGGATGACGCCGGGGTCAGAGAGGCCGTCGGCCAGACTGAACTGCAGGGGCAGGGTGTCGCCCGGACGGCCCGTGGCCGGGAAGCGGCGCAGCTGAACCGTTCGTCCGATCGCGAGGATGCCCCATCGCCATCGGAACGGCGGGTTCTCCGCCGGGACCCGGGCCACCCCGAGATGGGTTGCCTCCTCGACGCCGGGCTGGGCGAGGAGCTGGCGAATGCCGTTGACCACCTCGGTGGTGCTGTCCTCGGTCGTGTACAGCACCGTGGCCGTGGCCGTGGGGTCGGGGCAGCCCGCCCAGTGGAGGAGGAACTCGATGGCGGCGAGCGGCGGCTGCGTCTGTGCGTCGTGTGGTACCACCCGCGCATAGGCCGCCGCCGCCCGGGTCAGACAGGCGGAGAGCTGAAGGCCCGGGAGCTCCGATAGGAGCTGTCTGGAGACCGGATCCTCCGCGCGATCCTGATCAGTGGTGTAGCTCGTTGACGCTGGCGCTGTCATGACGTAGCGCAGGTGGCGGCCTTTGGGCCGCTGCGGGCGTGCGCCCGACGGCATTCCCAAGCTGGCGGGCACTACACCGCAGGCTAGAAGGAGCGCTACCGCTGCCAGCGACCCTCTGGTACTGCCGAGAGTCGTATGACACGCATCCGATGGGCTGTTGCTTCGCCGCTCAGCTTCCACCCTCAGATCGTAACCCGGCCGCGCCTCTGCCGCCGCTTCCTCGGGGAACATGCTGGCAACCGCTGCGACGGCACCACTCGCCGGCGGCGGGATCCTGACCAGGTCGACTGGAGACGCTACCCGTGCGCCGAGCCTCCGCCACCCGATTGACCTGGATCAAGGACCGCGGCGCCAAGGGGACCGAGACTGGCAGCGTGAGGTGCAGATGAAGGTACCGAAGACACTGCATGCCCGCCGCACCGCCCAGTGGGCGATGGCTGGGGTCGTGGTGATGATCGGTGTGCAGTTCACGATGTGGGTGCGTCCCCTCCTGGCCGGGCGTTGGCCGGGCGTCTCGCGGCCGGCGGGCGCCGAGGGTTTTCTGCCGATCGACGCCATGCTCGCGTTCCGCCATTGGCTGGGCACCGGAGCGATCGATGCCGTGCATCCCGCCGCGCTCGCCATCTTCGTCGGCATCTGCCTGATGTCCGTGATCGTCGCGAGGTCGTTCTGCTCGCATCTGTGTCCCGTGGGGCTGATCTCGGAGTTGCTCGGCCGTCTGGGGCTGCGCTCGCTGGGTCGGAACCTCACGCCCCCGAAGTGGCTCGACGTTCCACTGCGTGGCCTCAGGTTCCTGCTCCTCGGATTCTTCATCTGGGCGATCTGGTTCGTCATGGACCAGCGTGGTGTCGAAGCGTTCCTCATCAGCCCGTACGCCAAGGTGGTTGATGCCAAGATGTGGCTGTTCTTCGCCCGGCCATCGCGGCTCACCGTGGCCGTTCTGGGCGTGCTGGCGGTCGGGTCGGTGTTCGTGCGCGATCTGTGGTGCCGCTACCTCTGTCCGTACGGCGCGCTGCTCGGTATCCTGGGACGTGCGGCGCCTCTCAAGGTGGCGCGCAGCGCCGACCTTTGCACCGGCTGTCGGGCGTGCACGCGGGCCTGCCCGGCGCGTCTACCGGTGCACGAGATGGGGCGGATGACTTCCATCGAGTGCACCTCGTGCCAGGACTGTGTCGTCGCCTGTCCGGTCGAATCCTGCCTCGCTGTCCGGCCGCCGCTGGTCATCTCGCGCCGTCGATGGCTTCGGCCGGCGGCGGCGGTGGCTGTGGCCGTGACCTTGTACGTGATGGTCATCGGTGGCTTCCGTCTCACCGGCCACTGGCACACTGCTGTGAGCGAGGCCGAGTACCACCGCCGACTGCCGGAGATCAGCTCGCCGCTGTACACTCACGTCCGAGGGGTCACCATGACGGAGCGGGTACCGGAGGGAGCCGCCAACGCGCGGTCCCGACGTTTTGCGGAGTCGCCACTCCCCTCCGGCACAGACCATCTCCAGTAGTCGCGGCAAACCGTACCTGTCATTCTCGCCTATCGCGGAGCTGCGGTTCCGGTGTGGGGTCGGCTTCCTTGTTCCAGCTGCCTGCTCAGGCTACGGGACGAACGGGTCGGAGCACGGTGCGGCGTGCTCGAAGTACCACCTCTCCGACTGTTGGCATAGCACCAGGTGTTTCCCCTTGATCCGCGCTGTAGCCGCGGCGAACTGCTGTTCGGCTTGACCCTGGAGCTTCGAGTATTGACGGTACAGGGACCGAGCTCGGTTCCTGAGCCGGTAGTTGGTGTCGTCGGTGTAGCTGCCGAGGACTTGGAGGCGTCGCTTGATCTCGTAGTAGGCCCAGCGCGCGAGGTCGTACTTCTTGGCCAGCTTCCGGTACTGGGGGTCGTCCAACTGGCTGTAGCGCTCCTGCGGGAACTCCCGTTTCAGCGGCGACGAGAGGTTCTCGACTGTGTGGTCGTCGATGACGACGCTGCCGCTAGCCGAGCGGCGCAGCTTGACGTTCTTGGCCACGTCGGAGAGCGTTTTCCTGCCCGCAGCATGCTCGGACTTGGTGTAATCCGAGATCGAGATCGAGTTTCCCAGAATCCGGCGGTCTTCCATCATCTCTCCGGCATCGCGGTCGCTGTCGACGCGAGGGATCGAGGACAGGTCAAGTGCCTTGAGGCGGAAACGCCGGGAAACCACCGTTCGTCCCGTCGGCGCCACGAATCGGACCTCGGCGACGTACGACTCGGCCTCGGGAGCGCCGACGGCCCTCTCGGGCACCGGGATCGTAGCGGTCCATACGCCGGTGTTCTGCGACAGAGGCACGTTCACGCTCTGGATGTCGTCGCCTTCGAGCCGGACCGTGCCACTTGCGCCACCGAGATCGGTCAGGATCGGGCTGACGGTGACCTCGATTGGCTCCGGCGGCCTGTAGACAACGGTGGGCCGGAACTCGACTCGCATCGCCTTTTCCGTAACGAAGCTCCTGACCTGATTCGGGGCGATCGCGAAGCCGACCCCCTCGCCACCGGCAATCCGTGCGTTGACCACTCCGACCACGCGGCCCTCACTGTTCAGCATTGGCCCGCCCGAGTTTCCAGGGTTGACGGCGGCATCGGTCTGGACCGACTTGAGCGCTCCTGACGCGTCGTGCCGCAGAGAGGTGACGGTCCCGGAGCTGACCGACAGCTCGGGGTTCGCCTCCTCGTTGCCGCCTTCCTGCTTGGCCATGGCCAGCAGATCGCCGAATGGGAATCCGACCACCCACACCTTCTCGGTGAGCGCCACATCCGGGGACCGACTGACGTCGAGGAAGGCCGGCGCCTGGGATGCGATCTTCAGCAGGGCCAGGTCACGCTTCCGGTCACGCGCAACGACCAGGGCAGCTACCGCTCTCTCCCTTGACGTGCCGCTGTCGATCACAACCTCGAGGCCCAGGACCTTGGCAGAGATCTCGCGTTCCCTCCCGAACAGCCTGGTCTCGATCTGGTCGGCGATGACGTGCCAGTTGGTGAGGACATGGCCGTCCGCGGTGATGAAGAAGCCGGTTCCGCTGGACGGGAAATACGAGCCCCGATAGACGCGCCGAGCTTTGACCAGCACGGTAGCTCGGGTCGCCCGGGAGAGCATCTCCGGGCTGATGGACTGACCGTTCGACGTCGCGGCAAGACCCAAGGCTGCCACCGCGATGGCGACAAGGTGGCATCTCGTGGTGACCATGAGACCAGACCTCCGTGCAGTTCGCATCCGGACTGTGTGTTCTTGACCGCACTTTACCAGATCCGGAGCGGCGTTGAATCTCAGCTCTGTTGTTATCGAATAGAGACTCGCTCGCAACTGACAGGTGCGATCCGGAGACTCGGTGGAGCGTCTTCTTCGCCTGACATGCTGCGCCATGCGCCGTATACTGCCCGCATGAGCCGAGTGCCGGAAGCGCTGCTCGAAGTGCCCCTCGTCAAGCATCTTCCGGAGGATCTGAGGGCGCGGTTCCTGGCCTTTGGTATCGAGCGAGGCCTCGAGCGAGGAGAGATCCTGTTCATGGAAGGGGCGAGCGCAGAAGCGATGTACGCGGTTGTGTCGGGCAAGGTCAAGCTCGTTCGCTACTCCCCGAAGGGCAAGGAGCTGCTGTTGCACCTCGTGAAGCCAGGGCAGAGCTTCGCTGAGGCTGCGTTGTTCGGTGAGCGGACCTATCCCGCCACGGCGGTTGCCGTGACTCGTGCTCTGGTTTGGGTGTGGGAGCGGGAGCGGTTGCTGCGCTTGGTGGCCGAGGTCCCGGGGCTCGCCCTGGGCATGATCGCCTCGATCTCGGTGTGGACCAGACGCCTTGCCCAGAAACTCGAGTTGCTGACGCAGCGGCGGGTGGAGGAGCGTCTTGCGATCTACCTGCTGGGACGCGCCGGTGGCCGCGAGCTCACCGCAGGGGAGGCGATCGAGCTTCGCGAGCCGCGCCATCTGATCGCGGCCCAGTGCGGAACGGCGCCCGAGGTCCTGTCGCGCACCCTGCGCCGTCTCGAGGAGGAGGGGATACTGAGAGCCGACTCCGGTGCTATCCGAGTGCTTGCGCCTCGGCGCCTGCGCGACCTTGCCGAGGCCATCGAGTAGGAAGCTGCCCAGCTCTTGGCCGTAGGGAGCAAACGCCGGCCCTCGAGCTGCGATTGACACCTTGTCTCGGGACGGGGATGATGCAGAGGATGCGGCGGAAGCAGGTGAGATTGTGGGTGGTGCTGGCCACCGTGCTGGTGGCCTGGCATGGCCTCCTCATCCGGCTGCCACACACAGATCTCGATAACCAGGTTCCACGGTATGAGGGAACCTGCTCGGTTGCTCATCCCGGCAGCCACGCGTTCCACTTCCACCCGACGCCGGTACAGCTTGGGCCACACCAGTGCATTGCCTGCCTGGTGAGCTCGACCACGGCGGCGCCGTGCGGCGGAAGCTCAGTCCCGACGCCGCAGGGAGTGACCGCAAGCGCGCTCTCCGCACCCACGGGCATGCCCGTGGTCGAACGCGCTTACCTCCCGGACCTCCGGGCACCTCCCGTCCTCTCCTGAAGGCCGCGGGCGGGGAACCCGTACGGGCCGCCCACAGACAGCTCAGGAAAGACGGGAGGGATCATGCGATTCAGGAGAGTCCCAGCTCTGCTGGGTGTCATTCTCGTATCTCTGGCCGGAACGGTGGCAACGGCGCAAGACGCCACACCGGCGACCGCACAGGGGAAACCGACGGTGGAGCAGTTGCAGCAGAGGCTGGAGGAGCTGACCGTGCAGCTGCAGGCTGTCCGACAGCAGCTGCAGGAGCTCAAGGACCAACAGAAGAAGCAGCAACAGCAGGCCGAAACCGAGCGCCTGCGCCGGGAAGCTGAAGCCGAAGCGGCCAAGGCTGCTGCGCCGAGCAAGGTCGACACCACGACCTCGTTCGTGTCGGGCACCCGGATGCAGCCTCAGCTCAACCCGGAGATCTCGGTCACCGGCAACATGTTCGCCATCGGGGGCACGAGCGAGAAGGAGAGGGCCTCGATCGGTGAGTGGGAGCTGGATGTCCAGTCCTACCTCGATCCGTACACCAGGATGCACGTCGTGTTCTCCAAGCCCGAGGACAGCGGCGTGCATCTCGAAGAAGGCTACGTCACGTGGCTCAACCTGCCCGGCAGCACCAGCCTGACCGTCGGCAAGAAGAGGCAGCAGTTCGGTGTCCTCAACCGCTGGCACCCGCACGCCTACGACCAGGTGGACGCCCCGTGGGTGCTTCAGGAGAGCTTCGGCGAGGAAGGGCTAATCGGAACCGGCCTCTCGTTCGACTGGCTGATGCCGCATCTCTGGGCAAGTGCGAACGAGCTCACGGTTGAGGTCATGAACGGCAACAACGATGTCGCCTTCGCCGGCGAGGACTACCAGCACCCCACGGTTCTCGCGCGCCTCAAGAACTACTGGGACCTGACGCCGGACAGCTATCTGGAGATCGGTCTCAACGGCCTGCACGGCAACGCCGATGCGGCGGGCAGGCTGGACCACGACTTCTACGCCATGGACCTGACCTACAACTGGTACCCGGCCAACCGGGAGAGCTATCACGAGCTCACCCTGCGCGGGATGCTCCTGCGGTCCCAGCTCGACCTCGACGGGGCGACCAGACGGGATGCGTGGGGAGGGTACCTGTACGGTCAGTACAAGTTCTCGCCGCACTGGATCGCCGGCCTGCGCTACGACCGGGTCGAGGACCAGCGCGAGGCGGGACACAGCTACTGGGGCTTCTCGCCGTACCTCACGTTCTGGGAGTCGGAGTTCGTGCGCCTTCGCGGGCAGGCGAGCTTCCGCAAGGACAACCTGTACGGCACTGACCGGCGCTTCGTCCTCCAGCTCACGGTCGCAGCCGGTCCGCACAAGCACGACAACTACTGAGGGGATCAACCATGAGAATCGCACCAAGAACTGTGCTCATGTTACTTGTTTTCGGGCTTCTCCTGCCCTCGGCGGCTCAGGCGAGGGTCAACGTCGTGACGACACTGCAGGACTACGCGGCGATCGCGCGCGAAGTCGGCGGTGACCGCGTCGAGGCGAGGGCGATCGTCGCCGGCAACGCCGATCCCCACTTCATCAAGCCGAAGCCGTCGTACGCACTCATGCTGAGGAGCGCTAACCTGTTCGTCAGCACCGGCCTCGACCTCGAGCTGTGGGCCCCGGTGCTGGTCAACAAGTCCGGCAACCGCAGCATCGTGGACGGCGGGCCGGGTTACGTTGCGGCGGCACACGGAATCGAGCTCCTGCAGAAGCCGGCATCGCTGGATCGATCGGGTGGTGACATCCACATCTATGGCAACCCGCACATCCAAACCTCGCCGCTCAACGCTGTCATCATCGCGCGGAACATCGCCACCGGGTTGTGCAAGGTGGACCCGGGCGGCTGCAAGGCGTATCAGGCGAACCTGGCCGCTTTTCACGACCGGCTCTCGCGCCGTCTCTACGGCGCCCAGCTGGTGGAGCTCCTCGGCGCCGAGACCCTGGACGGTCTGGCGCGAAACGACCGCCTCCTGCCGTTCCTGAAGCAACATAATCTCGAGGGCAAGCTCGGCGGATGGCTCGAGCAGGCGCTGCCGTTTCGCGGCAAGAAGATCGTGACGTACCACAAGAACTGGGTGTACTTCACGACCTTGTTCGGTCTCGATGTCGTCGACTACGTGGAGGTCAAGCCGGGGATTCCGCCGACCGCGCGTCACGTCGCGGACCTGATCCGGGAGATCAAGTCGCAGAGAATCGGCGTGCTGCTGGCGGCAAACTACTTCGAGCAGCGCAAGCCGCAGCTGATTGCCGATCGCACCGGCATCGTGCCCGTCATCGTGCCGACGTCGGTCAACGGTGAGCCCGGTGTCGACACCTACTTCAAGCTCATCGATACCTGGGTGAGCCGGCTGCGGAGCGCGTACGCACAGGCAGATGCTGGCGCGTCGGTAGACGCTGCGTCCGCGGGTGTTGCACAGAAGTAACTTCAGGTGCCGGCCTCCGCGGTTCTCAGCGGCGACCGGCACACTCATCCGATTCGAGCGAGGAGCCGTCCGATGATCGAAATGATGAGCTTCATGGCCGCACCCTTCGCCGCCTGCCTGGTGCTGGTGGGGATCCACGCCTACTTCGGCATCCACGTGATCGAGCGGCGCGTTCTGTTCGTGGACCTTGCCGTTGCTCAGTTCGCCGCTCTCGGGGCGGTGGTTGGGTTCGCCAACGGCCAGCACCCTGGGAGCCTGGGCTCAACGCTGTACAGCATGGCCTTCGCGACGATCGCGGCGGCACTCTTCGCCGTAACCCGCATGCGCCACGAGAAGCTGCCGCAGGAGGCGATCATCGGCATTACTTTCGTGGTCGCGTCGGCGGCTGCAATCCTGGTAGCCGACAAGGCGCCCGAGGGCGCCGAGCACATCAAGGAAACGCTTGCCGGCAGCCTCCTCTGGGTCACCTGGCCGACGGTCATCAAGGACCTCGTCATCTACTCGGCCGTCGGGCTGTTCCACTGGCTGCTGCGCAAGCGGTTCCTGCTCATTACCACGCGGCCGGAGGAGGCGTACAGAAGAGGTTGGTGGGTCCGATGGTGGGACTTCCTGTTCTACCTCTCCTTCGGCGTGATCATCACCTTCTCGGTCGAGATCGGCGGCATCCTGATGGTCTTCAGCTACCTCGTCATCCCGGCCTGCATAGCGATCCTGCTGGCCGAGAAGATGCGCACGCGTCTTATCCTGGGATGGATCATCGGGTGGCTGGGGTCGGCCATCGGCCTGGTCGGATCCTACGTGTGGGACTTCCCGACCGGACCGGCCATCGTGGTCATTCTCGGTCTCATGCTCATCCTGACTTGGCTGGTCGATGTGACGCGCCGGCAGGGCTCACCTCACAAGCCTGTCGTGGAGGATCTTCCTCTGGGACGTGGGTGATACCTGCCTACCTGTCGGTGGCCTGCCGAGGCCGCCGTGGATGATGCCCCAAGCTGTCCCGGGCGATCTCCACCAACTCCGGGAGCGCTCGCTCTGCTGCAGCAGGGACGACAACCGAGGCTACCGCCTGTGCCTTGAGCGGAGGATCGGGGTCGATCAGGATGACGACCGCACCGTACGCGGGGGCGCTCATGACGAGCCACGAGGCAGGCGCCACCTCGAGGGCGGTGCCGACGGCCAGCACCACGTCGGCCTGGCGGAAGAGCTGGGTTGCGTGCCAGAAGGCTTGTTCGGGGATGATGTCGTTGAACAAGACAATGTCGGGGCGCAGGATCGCGCCACACGACGAGCAGTGGGGTGCCGGCGGCCACGGCGGGATGTCCTCCCGCCGGTAGCTTTGCCGGCAGCATGGGCAGTGACCGGTCGAAACCGTGCCGTGCAGCTCGACGACAACGCGGCTGCCGGCAGCCTGGTGGAGGCCGTCGATGTTCTGGGTCACGAGCCCGCCGAGCAGGCCCATCTGTTCGAGCGTGGCGAGGGCGGCGTGGGCGGGGTTGGGGTGGGCCCTACGGAGCTCATCGTCGAGGCTGCCGAATAGCTGCCACACCTTCTCCGGGTCACGTCGGAAAGCTGCCGCCGTGCCGTACTCCTCGACCGGGAAGCGCGCCCAGATCCCATCCTCCGCTCGAAAAGTCGAAATGCTGGAGCCCGCCGACACGCCGGCGCCGGTCATGGCGACGCTGAACGATGCCCCGCACAGCAGCTCGACGGCACGGTGCAGCTCGGGCTTCGTCTGGCTCATAGGCCCCTCTGGCAGCATTGTAGTGGGACCGCCGGTCGACATTGACCGGAGTAGAATCCGTCACGGAGGTCGCCATGATGAACGAGCTCGGAATCGTTGTCGCAGGTCTGCTCCTCGCCTCTGCGGCAGGCGCCGCCGCCCAGACTCCGCCCACGCGGACCGAGGTCGAACAGATGATGGGCTTGCGCTCGGAGGGGGACCTGGTTCGCGGCCAGCTCGACACCACTGGCTTCGTGGTGACCGCGCAGCAAGCAGAGGACGTTCTCACTCAGGCTCTGAGGGCCGAGAAGACGGGGTTGGAGGCTGACCGGGCCGCGCTCCACCTCGCGCCAGGAGAGGGGGTACCGGCGGTCGTCTGCCCTCACGACGACCACCTTTACGCGGCGAGGGTGTACGTGCACTCCACCGAGCTCGTCCACGCGCCGCGGGTGCTCATGATCGGCGTTTTCCACAAGGCGAGCCTATGGAAGCTCTCCGACCGACTGGTGTTCGACAGCTTCGAGGCGTGGCACGGCCCCTGGGGGCCGGTACGGGTGGACGCCCTTCGCAACGAGCTGCTCGCGGCCATGCCGGCCGGCGACGTCATCGTCAACAATACGATGCAGTGCCGCGAGCACTCCCTGGAGGCGATCGTGCCGTTTCTCGAGTACGGAAACCGGGACGTCACGATCGTGCCGATCCTGGTCCCCTACATGGGATGGAACCGTCTTGGGGAGCTAGCCGATCACCTCTCTACCGCTCTCGCGAAGATTATGAAACGAAACAAATGGCGCCTCGGCCGCGATGTGGCAGTGGTGATATCCACCGATCTCGTCCATTACGGGCCCGACTTCGACCACGCCCCCTTCGGCACCGATGTCGCAGCTTACGAGCAGGCGGTTGGCCGCGATCGCCGTCTGATACACGACCACCTTGAAGGCCCTCTCGAGAGCCAACGGCTCGAAAGCCTGTTCGAGGCCTTGGTCGATCCAGCCGACCCGCACATCTACCGGATCCCTTGGTGCGGCCGATTCTCGGTGCCGTTCGGGCTCGAGGTCCTCAGAAGGACCGCCGAGCGGCTGGAGCTGCCCACGCCGGTCGGACACCTGCTACGTTACGGCACCAGCATCTCCGAGCCCGAGCTTCCGGTCTCCAAGGCGACCCGGGACGCCGGCCTCGGGTACACGGCGCCGTCGAACCTGTACCACTGGGTCGGCTACGGTGCCGTCGCCTACACGCTTCCGGCAAGGAGGTAGACCGCACGGCCCTTATCGGGCGGGTGAGCGTCTCACGGTGTTGGTCCGACCTCGGCTGTGGTTGCCGGGGTCGCAGTCAGCGGGCGAACTCCCGCAGCCTCTGGAGGAAGCTGATCGTGTCCTCACGGGAGAGCATCCCCACCACCCGGTCGTCGATCATCACCGGAAGCTGGTTGAAGCCGTCACGCTGCATCTCTTCGAGCGCCGTCCAGAGCTCCGTATCGGGGGTGACGACTTTGAGGCGCTCAAAGGGGATCATGGCCTCCTCCGCGGTCGTGGTAGCCCATTGGTCGCGCGGAATCTCCCGTAGGCCATGTAGGGTCAGCAACCCGCTCAGGCGGTCTCCCCGCGTGACCGCAAAGCAACGCTGGCTGCTGCCGAGGATGTGCTCGTCGACCAGGTGAGAGAGCGTCATATCTGACGGAATCGAGACGAACTGAGGGTTCATTGCCGCCGCGACCTTGTAGCCCGCCATCATGTCCTGGGCGTCCTGGGCGTGCAGCTGACCGGCGGCGGCGCTATCGAGGAACCAGCCGATGAAGGCGATCCAGATGCCGTTCAGGAGATTGCCGGAGAGGGCCTGCCACAAGCCGAGGAAGATGAACGCGAAGGCGATGAAACGGCCTACATTGGCAGCCACGAAGGTCGCGCGGCGCAGGTTCTTAGTGGCACCCCAGACGATGGCTCGTAGTACACGGCCGCCGTCTAAAGGGAAACCGGGCACGAGGTTGAAGAGGAACAGCATGCCGTTGATGAGGGCCAGGTACTTGGCCAGCGCCATGAGAGGTTCGGCGCCGGTGAGCACGTGCTGGAGAATCTCGAACACGAAGGCGAGAGCGAGGCTCACGGCGGGGCCGGCGATTGCGATCCAGAACTCGGCCACGGCGCTGGGAGGCTCGGATCCGAGTTGGGCGATGCCGCCGAAGATGAACAAGGTGATCTTGCGTACCGGGACCTTGAAACGCATGGCGAGTACGGAGTGGCCCAACTCATGGAGCAAGACACTGACGAATAGCATGATCGCCGTGATGGCGCCGATGACCCAGTACAGAGACCCGGACCAGTGTGGAAACTCGTGCGGGTAGTAACTGACGGCCAGCGACCATGTGATGAGCGCGAAGATCAGGAACCAGCTGTAATCCAGGCGGAGAGGGATCCCGAGGACGCGCCCGAGGGGCAGGGTGTTGCGGCTCATATTTCGACTCCTTCTCGTATCAGGCCCTTCTCGAGTACGTTCAACAATCGGTTATCAGACGAGATTTCCACGTCTGCAAAGCCCTGTAACAGCACACAGCTGTGGCTGTGCGGAAACGCTCGAGGCAGCTTGCGGGCAGCCACGGTTGACTTGCGCATGCAGTGCTGAGATCTTGAGCGCAAGGAGGGCTTGTCGTGGAACCGCGAATCGTTTCCAAGTATGACAGCGCCCGCAACATCCTCTTCGCTGAGGACTACGGCGACCTCAGCACGCGTGAGCAGGTGGACGAGTTCGTGGCTCGATATGTGGAGATCCTCCGTGAACTGGAGCGTCCCGCATACATCGTATCGAACATCGACCACCTGCTGGTCAGGGCCGAGGTGGCGGAGTACTACGGGCAACAGGCCCGGGCGACGGTCGACCACTACAGCCTCGGCTTCGCCCGCTGGGGCACCGACAACTGGGCGCGGATGACCGTCCGCACGACCTCGCTGAAGGCCGGGATGCCGACGAAGATCTTCGACACCCGTGATGAGGCGGTCGAGGAGATCGAGCGCATGAGGATGAACGGGCGATAGGACGACGGAAGCGGGCAGCCTACGTTCGGCAGCTACTCCTCTGAAGAGTCGTCCGACGGCGGTTCATCCGCGTTCGCAAAGCGATCGTCGGCTATTCCGCTGGCGACCCTCGCTCGGTCGACCCAGCCGGCGGCCGCCTTCGGGTATGCGTCGAATGCGGGAACGTAGGGCTTGATGTCGAGAACCGGTGTCCCGTCGAGGAGGTCGATCTCACTCACATCGAGCCTGCAACCCGAGATCCCCAGGAGCCGGACGCTTGAGATTCCCACGGGGTTGGGACGCGAGGGGGCGCGGGTTGCGAAGAGGCCGTGCGGGACGGAGTCGAGGTAGGGGATCACTTGAGGGCGCCACGGACGACCGCGCTCGAGCAATGAGACGATCCAGATACGCTCGAAACCCTCGAGATCGGCCAGAGCCTGAGCGTACTCAGGAAACAGCTCGACGAAGCCATTCCGGCCCTCCGCCGCTCGCGGTTGGATGGGTGTGCCCTCATGAGCCTTGAACGGGGAGCGTACAACTCCGATCGGGGTGAAGACTACGTTGGCGGGGCCGTCAGTCGCGACTTCCGGGCTGAGGACAGAAGCGGTTGCGAGCAACCTGCGGACTCGTTCCGCGAGGCGACTGAGGGTCTCCCGCTGGACGGGTGACAGCCTGCCGTAGCCGGCCAGGCGGTCCGGCTCCAGCCCATCGACGAGGACGGCAAGCGCCGCCAGCAAGCCGCTGGGGCTGCGCTCTGGAAGGCTCGAGCCGGTAGCGGCGACGATCTGGCGGAGTCTCAGCAACTCACCTTCGGAAAACCTGACCTGACCCTCTGTGTCGAGCTCGGTTAGACGTTTTTCCAGGGTGCGCAGGACGCTGGCCACGGCACGTCGGTGGTTGGGCGGGAGCGACGAGATGTCGCCGACGGAGGGCCACCCGGTCGAGGCCTTGGGACTCAAGGGGACTCGCCTTCCTTGGCAGCAAGGCGAAGGGTGCGTTTGCCGAGGAACCGGTAGGCGGCCTCGATGCCGAACGACAGGCCGGCCATGGCTGCGAGCGCCCACAGGTGCGAAGGCGAGGTTCTGGCCGTCTGCCAAACCAAGGCTGTCAGTGCGCCCAAGCAGGCGACGACACCGGCAGCGGCCAGTGAGCGTCGGGCACCGGTCTGCCGGGCAAGGGTGAGGTTGGCCGCGTTGACGGCGGCGAAGATCAGGAGAAAACCGGCGCTGCCCATCATCGAGATGCTGGCCAGTGCGGTCGTGTTGGCCAGTATAAGGGCGAGCACGGAGGTGATCAGCAACCCCTCGAGAGGCTTGTTCCACACCTCGTGCTCCACGAAGGAGGGCAGCTCGCCCTCCTTGGCGATCATGTAGCTCAGCCTGGCGGACCCGTAGAGGGTGGCGTTGATGGCTGAGAAGGTGGAGAGCAGCGCTGCCACCGCGATCAGGGTGAATCCGGTCGCTCCCAGGAACGGTTTGGCGGCCTCGGCCAGAGCGTAGTCCTTGGCGGCCACGATCCGGTCCAGGGGCAGGTTGCCGACCGTCACCACCGCCACCAGCACGTACAGAGCGATCACGAACCCCACCGAGCCGAAGTAGGCTCTCGGAAGTGTGACCTCGAGCTCGCGAACGTCCTGGGCGGTGTTGGCGATCAGCTCGAAGCCTTCGTAGGCGAGAAAGATGATCATGCCTCCCGCAACCAGTTGCATCGGCGGCGCCCACGTCGACGGCGAGATCCGGCCGGGGTCAACGCCCCATAATCCGACCACGACGAAGAGCCCCAGGAGTGTCAACTTCAAGCCGACGATGTAGCTTTCTGCCTTGCCCACTGCCTTGGCGTTCAGCATATTGAGGAGGGTGGGCAGGAGGATTCCCGCACTGATGAGAACGTGCTTGATGAGGTGTTGGTGGTGGGCGGGGAAGAAGGTTGCTCCGTAGCTACCGAAGGCGAAGGCGTACAGAGCTAGCATGACCACGTAACTGATCCACAGCAGAACGTTCATTCCACCGGTGAAGAGGTCGATGCCGAAGGCGCGGTCGAGGAAGATGATCGTGCCTCCCTGGCTCGGGAAGCGGACCGACAGCTTCGCGTAGGAGTACGCGGTGAGCAGAGCAACGAGCCCCGCGATCGCGAAGGCGACGGCGGTGGCGCCGCCCGCCAGCGCGACTGCCAACCCGAGAACCGCGAAGATGCCGCCGCCGACCATACCGCCGACGCCGATCGAGGCGACCTCCCAGAAACCGAGCAGCCGGCGGTCGTGCGGGCTCACGCTTGCCTCGGGAGTGAATCCTCACCGGAGCCACACGGATCTCGAAACTGGTGGGGGGCCAGCAGATCTCGTACGACGCACGCTCCTTGCACGGTGCCTCCGGTCCAATGACGTCCCGATCCGGTCGGGGCGATTCGAGCTCGGACCGGATTATACCGGCGACAGCTGTCTGGCAGTGGCGAGGGTCGACCCCTTCGGCATGGCCGTCGCGGGAACGGCACGATGATCGAAAGCGGAGGTAGAATCGGGGAGAAGCACAGCGCCTCAGAGAGCGAGACCTATCGAGGGAGGAAAGTACGCCATGAGTCAGCAGGTCTGGTTTGTTGCCAAGGACGGAGCGCAGCTGGATGGTACCTACTCCGCTGAGCAGGTGGCGGAGATGGTCCGCGGTCAACCGGGCTCCGCCTTCATGGTTTGGAAGGATGGGATGGGGTCATGGGCCGAGCCGCACGCGGTGGCGGAGCTGTCGTCGCTGTTGGCGCCTCCCGCCCCGGCCGCACCGGCTCCGGAGGTGGCTGCGCCCGCAGCTCAGACGGTTGGCGGGCGCCCGTCGACCGAAGGCCTGATCAAGAAGGCCGGCTTCATCCGTTCGCTGTTCGACCTCCGCTTCGACAGCTTCGTGACGCCGAAGCTGATCACTGTGCTTTATGTCCTGGGGATGATCGTCGTCGGGCTCGCGCTCCTTGCGATGATCGTGTCCGGTTTCGGGAGCATCATCCTCGGTTTCCGGATTCATGCCTGGGGATTCACGCTGAAGGGCCTTCTTCTCCTCGTGCTGTCGCCGGTGATAGCCATCATTTACCTAGCCTTGATCCGCATGTGGCTGGAGCTCGTGGTGGTGCTGTTCAAGATCAAGGAGAGCCTGGAGACCATGGCACGCGGTGGCTCAGGGCCGCAGGGGGGCGACTGAGCGGCACGGATCCGGTCGGGAAGACAGTGTCGGCCGAGCGGCCCACCCGGCCAACCGCCGTGTCTGTCATCGGCTGGAGCTGGATTGTCCTTGGGTTGCTGATGGTAGTCAGCGGCGGGCTGGGTCTTGCGATGGTGTGGCTGATGGCCGCGCTCGGAATCTCTCCCCAGGTTCTCCAGACGACCGGTCCTGGAGCGCTGGGAGTATCCGACTGGGTGGCTCGCCACCTGGTTTCGCTGTCCGTGTGGCAGGGCGTAATCGGTGCCGTCGTGCTCTACATTGCCATCGTGTTCATGCGTATGCAGGCGTGGGCTCGCACCGTGCTCGAGGTTCTGACCTGGGCAGCGCTGGCGTACACTCTCGGTTCCGGGGTGTACTTCGCCTACATCTGGCTGTGGGGCGGCGCGCAGAGCGCGCCTCTGGCCCGGCAGATCGGCATCCCGAATCTGCGCGCTATTGGCATCGTGGCCGATGTCGTAGTGACCGTCATCTTCGCCGTGCCAACTTACGTGATGGCCAGGTATTTGCGTGCCCCGGTTGTCCGGGACGCCTTTCTCGGTTGCGCCGGGGGCGGGGCCGGGAGCGGGCCGGAGAGAGGAGGCAAGATATGACCAGGACCATGGTGATGATCCATGGCATGTGGTGCGGCCCCTGGTGCTGGGGCAACTACCGAGATTTCTTCGAACAGAGGGGTTACAGCTGCATCGTGCCGGTGCTTCGCCATCACACCGTCGACCCCGAGGCGGAGCCCGAGCCCGCCCTTGGGACCACCAGCCTGCTCGACTACCTCGCAGATCTCGAAGGGGAGATCGAGCCTCTCGAGGAGGCGCCAATCATCGTCGGACACTCGATGGGAGGGCTTCTCGCGCAGATGCTCGGGAGCCACGGTCGCGCACGCGCTTTGGTGCTGCTGACCTCGGCCTCGCCGGCGGGGATCAACGCCCTGACCCCGTCCGTGATTCGGAGCTTCTGGAGCACGCTGACACGGTGGGGATTCTGGCGCAGGCCGCACCGCCCGACCCTCGGCGAAGCGGTGTACTCGATGCTCCACCTGCTTCCTGAAGAGGAGCAGCGGGCGACCCACGCCAGGTTCGTCTTCGAATCGGGTAGGGCGGCGAGCGAAATCGGCTTCTGGGCGTTCGATTCCCGCAAGGCGGCGCGTGTCGATGCCGCACGGATCACCTGCCCGATGCTCATCGTCGCCGGCCAGGAGGATCGTGTGACGCCGGCCTCGGTGGCGCGCAAGGTGGCGAAGAAGTACGCGGCGGTCGCCACCTACCGCGAGCTCCCCGGGCATGCACACTGGGTGATCGCTGAGCCGGGCTGGGAGGACGTCGCCGGGCTGGTGGGCGACTGGTTGGAGAGAGTGCTCTAGCCCGGAGTATTGGTGCACAACTGCGGGAAACCGACGGTCAGCGATGCCGACTACAACCCGCTCATGAGGTGAATCCGCTGCAGACTGAGCAGCCCGGCACCGACGAGCGAATCGAGATCCTGGAAGGCAAGGTCTACGAGGTCGCTCTCGGGGATGTCGTTGTCGGAGGCCGCCGGGCCGCGCATGATGCCGAACCCGCTGGGTGCCTTGGGGGTGTTGCTGATACCTCTGAGGCTGACCGCACGCGCCAAGTCGACGAGCGCCGTCCACTGCAGTGGTGGGAAGTTCGGCTGTGTCGTGAGGGGGTACACCAGATAGCCAACGCGGGTGCTGACACCGGCGCCCCGGAGAAGCTCCGACCGTGCCGTTGCGCTGAGGAGGCGTTGCGCCACCACATATGACTGATGAGGCTCCAAATCGTGAACCACAGCGAATAGCTCGCTACCCGATATCACGCCGAGGACGTCGGAGTCCCGAAGGGCTGCTCGTGCTCCGGCGACAAGCTGGGCCCGCAGCTCGAAGCCTCCCTCTTCATCCGGCGGCAGCGGGCCTTCCCTGGGTCCCGCCGCCTGCAGCAGGTAGAGGCCGATAGAGGTGTGCTGCAGGGTCTCCTCGGCGGCGATCCCCCAGCCCATGGCGCGCCGCTGCGCCAGTCGGATCTCGT
This sequence comes from Acidobacteriota bacterium, assembly GCA_022340775.1. Lineage (GTDB taxonomy): Bacteria > Acidobacteriota > Thermoanaerobaculia > Thermoanaerobaculales > Sulfomarinibacteraceae > JAJDNH01. The sequence continues at coordinate 11,388 of JAJDNH010000107.1, read as the reverse complement.
AGGGCATGAAGACGCGGAGGGAATCGAGATCGGCGAGCGGCAGAGCCACGCCCGGATCGGTTCCGTCACTGTCCATGCGGTGATCGTTGCAGAAACCGCGTGCCGGGTCAATCGCAGGACACTACCATGTGATGCTCGGCGTGCTCGGCAAGCCAACGGCCGTATCGGTGACAGAGGCGCAGGAGCTCGGCGTTGCGGGTGAGGTCTCCGGGGAACTCGAGGCTGAGGTCGGCGTCAGTGCGGCCCGTGAAGGCGCGCCACGACGATGTCGTGGGACGGATGACGCGGAGCTCGAGCCGGCGGTAGCGCAGGATGGCCGGAACGGTTACCTTGAGCCACTCCAGCGCCGTCAGGGCGGCCTCGTCGCCGGCGTCGACCAGACCTTCGAGGCGATCCCTGAGAGCCGTCATGGCATTGGCCCGAGAACAACACTCCACGTCGGTTTGCAGCACCCGGTTGGCCAGGATGTCCTCAACCAGAAGCCCGATCTCGAGAAGTCCATGGAGCTCGTAGTCGGCGCCCTCGCCGGTCTCGGGCGTGCCATCAATGACGTCGATTCCGTCCAGCTCGATGTTCGCCTCCCGAGCAGCGGTGATGGCATCCCTGAGCGGCGTGATGTTACGTGCGCCTGCTGCAACGAACTGGCACCGCCGCCGGGAACACCGCACACCTGGTACGTCGAGCTCGAGCTCCACTGGGGCGAAGGCGAGCGGTGTGGCGGTCGCAGCAACCACCAGATCCGTCACCACACCGGGACTGACCTGGCTGACCGGGTCCACGGCCAGGTACTCGCCGGTCTGAAGGCAGAGAAGCCCGATCCTGAGATGGTGGCCGAGTCTGTCGAGGCGCTCACTTAGGCCTGCAGCAAAGGGGGTTACGAGCTCTCTCATCTCGTTGTTGTCGTACAGGCCGTCGAGACCCTCGACGTCCGCGTGAGTTCTCAGGCCCGCCGACATCTCCTTCAGTGCGCTGTTTGCCACCTCGATCCAAGGCCGGAAGGCGCCAAGGCCGGTCTCGATCTGGCGCATCCACAGGGCGTCCATCTCCTCGCTCTTTCCCTGTGCCGCCATGAGGGCGTTGACCGCCCCTGCAGAGACCCCGGTGAAGACTCTCCACTCGGTCTCACCACGTTCGCAGAGCCTCTGGATCGCCCCGGCCTGGAAGATACCTCGGACGCCTCCGCCGCCGAGGACAAGTGCTCGCGCCCCCACCCCTCACCTTCCTTGCTCGGCGACGCCGACGGCGTGTGCCTCGGAGGCCGCTTCACCACCGGCCTGGTCGTGAGGCGTATCCGGCCCGAGGTATGGGATCTCCGGGTAAACGGTGAGGGCCTCGGCGCCGCTCTGGGTCACCAGGTAGGTGTCCTCGATGCGGACTCCGAGGTCCCAGAACCTCTCCTCGGCCGGCGATCCCCGCTGGATGTAGAGGCCGGGCTCGATGGTGATGACCATGCCTGGCTTGATTGTGTCGGCGTATGGGTCGTGAACGTCGATACCGACGTGATGCCCGAGGCTGTGCAGGTAGTAGCGGGCCAGACCTTCCCTCTGGAACACCGCGCGCGCGGCGCGACCGAGTTTCCGGTACGAGGCACCCGCGACAAGGCCATCGGCCGCCGTCTGTTTGGCCTTCTGGACCAGGCGGATCAGCTCGAGCTGAGAGTCGCTGTAGCTACGGTTTACCGGGAAAGTCCGCGTCATGTCGGAGGCATAGCCGTCCACGGTGCACCCGATGTCCACGACCACGAAGCCGTTCTTCATCACAGCGTCGTTGGACTCGTAGTGGGGGAGGCATGCGTTGGCACCGGAGCCGACAATCGAGTGAAACGCAAAGCCAGTTGCTCCCTCCTGGCGGAACGTCGCCTCGACCACGCGAGCGATCTCGCTCTCGTTGATTCCGGGGCGAACCGCGTCGCCGACGGCCTCCATCGCCTTGGACGTGATCGCTGCTGCACGCCGCATCGCTGCGAGCTCTGCAGGTGTTTTCACCGTGCGGAGCTCGTGGATCGCTCGCGTCGGCGAGCGGCCTGTCAGGACCACGAGCGCGCGGTCCCGAAGGCCAGGCGCAGGACCGACAAGTGCGAGCGGCAACGGGCGACCGAGCACGTAGAACGAATCGTTCTTGGAAAACAGGAAGCCGGGCCGATTCAGGACGCTCGACGACCGTAAGGTTGCCAGTCTTGCGGCATGTACCGGATCGGCCGCACCGACATCGGGAGCCAGGGCGGCCAGCATCAGGAGAAGGCCGATCGTGACGGCGATCGCAGTCAGTAGCCCCCGCACCAGCTCGGACCCCAGGGTTGCACGGCGCTCAGACCACCTCCGGGTCGTAGGAGGACCCTCCCGCCGAGAGAGGCGCAGATCCGCCCCCTGTATCACGATCCCGAGCAACGCGAGCGCCACGACCGCTGCGAACGGCATTGTCCCCGGCCACACGGCGGCTGCCAGCACGATCCCCATTCCGGTCGCGAGGAGCAGGGTGCCGATTCGCGGCAACAGAGCCGCGACCAGGGCACTGGCGATGGCCAGCCCCAGAGCCAGAGTCCGGTTGAGGGAGAAAGACCCGGTGCTGAGCAAGTAGGTGCCGTACAGTGCCGGAAGCAGCCACCACGATGACAGTGCGAGCACCACACGGGGAACCGCGAGATAGAGCGCGAAGAGGACGGCAAACGTGACCAGCGAGGCCAGGATGGCTGCAAGGTAGCTCGTGTGCCCGAGGATACTGAGGCACACTGCGAAGGTCGTGGCTAGGAGAAAGGTCCCGACGGTGAGTTTCGGGAAGCGCGCGCCGGCGAGCAGTAGAGAGGTGGCGACGAGGCCGGCGAGCACGGCGAGAATCACTAGCAGCGGGCTGCTCTCACCGACCAGACCGACCGGGAGCGCCCCTTTCGCGACGGCGAAGGATGAGCGAGCTGTCATGAGAGCAGCGGCAAGCGCCACGGCTAATGTGGGGCGCGAGAACGTCCCGCCCATATCGACCCCTTTCTCCGTTCCCCGACCCCGGGGGGACGAGGGCTGATCCTCTGCTTCGAGCTCTCTGAGTTTCGCACAGATGCACCGGAGTCTGATACGGATTGCGGAAATCGTGGTTCCGATACTGTGTGTGCACCCGTCGGACGGAAAGCCGTAGGAAAACGCAATAATCTAACTTAACATTGAGTGCGGCATCTTTACGGGAGTTCGCCGACAATGGCCGGGTACGGCAATGGACACAGACGCCTGGGTTCATCGCGCCGGTCGTGATGAACGGGTGGTAAGGGGGCAGAGAGAATCTGGATGTCGGAACGAGCCAACCCCATCGTGCGCTTTGCGGTTGAGCGACGGGTCACCATGAGCATGTGCGTGCTCGGCGTGCTGGTGCTGGGATGGCTGTCGTTGAATCGCCTGCCGTTGGAGTTCCTGCCGACGGTCTCTTCATCTCACATCTCGGTACGGGCTCCATATCCTTCCTCCTCGCCCGAGGAGACGGAACGGCTCATCGTGCGCCCCCTCGAGGAGATCCTCGGTACGGTGAACGGGATCGAGACGCTGTCGGCCACCTCGTCGGCGGACCAAGGCACGGTGTCCCTGACCTTCGTCAACGGTACCGACATGGATCTCGCGGCGGTCGAGGTTCGCGACAGGGTGGACCGCGTCCGCAACCTCTTGCCCGCCGATCTCGAACGTTTGAGCATTCGCCGCTTCCAGACCAGTGACATTCCGGTGATGCGGTTCGACCTCAGCGCTCCGTGGGAGACGGAACGTTTCTACAACTTTGTCGAGGACGTGGTGCAGCGGCGTCTCGAGCGGCTGGAGGGGGTGGCCGACGTCGACATCCGCGGTCTACGGGAACGGCAGCTGCAGGTCAGCATCGATCCCAACCGCCTGGCCTCCGCGGGCGTCAGTATCCGAGACATCGCGCAGGTGCTGCGTGCCAACAATGTGAACGAGTCGGGCGGGAAGATCCGCGAGGGCGGACGCGCGTACTTGGTGCGCTCGCAGGGCGAGCTGCGCACGCTCGACGAGGTTCGCGCCCTGTCGCTGGGCCGTCATGGGATACGAGTTGGCGACGTTGCGGAGGTCTCCTTCGGATACCCGGAGCAGGAGAGGTTCAGCTTCCTCAACGGTGCGGAGGCGCTGACGATCGGGGTCTACAAGAACTCGACCGCCAACCTGCTCCAGGTCGCCGACCGCGTGCGGGCCGAGATGCGATCGATCCGGGCCCTGCCGGCTGCCAAGGGCCTCCACGCCAACATCTTCTTCGACAGCTCGCAGGATGTGCGCAAGGGGCTTTCAGAGCTGCGAAACGCCGGCATCGTCGGCGGCATCCTCGCGATCGCGTTCATCTTCCTGTTTCTGCGCCGCGTTCGCACCAGCCTGGTGGTTGGCATCGCCATTCCGCTTTCGGTGATCGTGGCCTTCGTGATCATGTATGTCACGAGGCAAGCCGGCTGGACGGACATGACCCTCAACATCATGTCCCTGATGGGACTGATGTTGGCGGTCGGGATGCTGGTCGACAACTCGATCGTCGTCATCGAGTCGATCTACCGCCACCGGCAGGAGCTGGGCGAGGATGCCCGCACCGCGACTCTGTCCGGCACCACCGAGGTGGCGATGCCGATCGTGGCCTCGACATTAACGACGATTTGCGTCTTCATGCCAATGATCTTCCTCCCGACCGGCGGCTGGTTCGCGGTGTATCTCAGGAACATCGGCACGACCGTCGTGATCGTGATCGTGGCGTCGTTGGCCGTGGCACTGACCGTCGTGCCGATGGCCGCGGTGCGGCTCCTGCGGAGCGAGTCCGAGAAGCGGTACGTGTTTTTCGACCGCTGCGCCGATTTTTACGCGCGATCGCTCCGCTTCGGCCTCCGCCACCGCCTGGCCTTTGTGCTCCTCATCATCGGGGTCCTGGCGTGGTCCTGGAACCTCTACGAGGGGACTGGTCGCTCGTTCTTCACTCGGTCGTTCTCGCGCCAGCTCGCGATTCAGGTGGACACGCCAAAGGCCTACTCGCTGGACCAGAAGAGAAAGCTGTACAAGAGGGTGTACGGCCTGCTCGACAGCCACCGCGCCGAGCTCGAGATCAAGGACATCTCGTACCGTTTCCAGAGAAGTGCGGGCCGCTCCCGTGGGTGGCGGGGGAACAGCCGCTTTCGGATCTACCTCACTGACGAGGAGCAAGCTCATCTCGGCACCGCGGAGATCCGCGACCGGATCGAGAAGCTCCTTCCAACCGAGCCCGGGGTGAAGTTCACCATTGCACGTTCGATGCACGGCCACTCGGGGGAGGGATCGAGCCTCGACATCGAGCTGTACGGCGAGCGTCCCGAGGTGTTGGAGCTCGTGAGCCAGGAGGTGGTGGCTCGTCTCCAGCGGGTGCCGGTGCTGCGTGACGTGGACACCAGCCTGACCAGCGGCGACGAGGAGATCCACGTGCGGCCGGACCGGGAACGGGCCCTTCAGGCCGGGCTGTCCTCGCGGCTGATCGGGGCGAGCATTGCCGGTGCGCTGTCGGAGCGGTCGGTCGGGACGTTCCGCACCGGTGATCGGGAGCTCAACGTCGTCGCTCAGTACAGGGAGCAGGACCGGCGGTCCCTCGACCAGCTCAAGAAGATGCCCGTGGCTTTCGGCCGCTCGCCGCTACCGGCCTCGGCGCTGGCCCAGTTCACCCGGGTCCCCGGAGCGCGTACGATCGAGCGGGAGAACCGCCGCTCGGTCATTCACGTCACGGCGGACACAGCCGGCAACGCACCGCTCTACGCTGTCATGGGTTCGGTCGAGGCGGCGCTGGACCAGGTCGGCTTCCCTCCCGGCTACGGGTGGCAGCTGGGACACGACTTTCGTGAGCACGAGCAGGAGGCCTCAAGCGCGCTGTTCATGCTCCTGTTCGCGCTGGTACTCGTCTACATGATCATGGCGGCGCTGTTCGAGAGCTTCGTGCAGCCGTTCACCATCATGTTCTCCGTGCCATTCGCGTTCGTCGGCGTCGGCATCGTCATGCGGCTCGCTGGCCAGCCCCGGGGCAGCGGCAGCGACATGGGGCTGATCATCCTCGCCGGTATCGTCGTCAACAACGCAATCGTGCTGATCGACCACATCAATCAGCTGCGCTGCTCGGGAATGTCTCGCGACGAGGCGATCGTTCTCGGCGGGCGGCACCGCCTGCGGCCGATCCTGATGACCGCCATGACCACCGTGCTCGGGCTGCTGCCAATGGTGGCGCCCCTGATCGTGCCGCAGCTGGTCGGGTCTCCGGAGGGTCGGTCGGCGTTCTGGATGCCGGTCGGGCTGGTGATCATCGGCGGGCTTATTTCATCAACATTCTTGACGGTGACCGTGATCCCGATCGTCTACTCGCTGCTGGACGACTTGAAGCGGTTCGCTGCACGGGTTGCGCGTGAGGTAGCACAATGAGGATGTTTCGGACCCTCCCCCTGATCTTCCTGGGACTGTCGGCCGTACTCATGGTGTCGGCGTGCGGCAGCAAGAGCGACGCCAACGGCCCGGCATCTCACGGCGGTCGTGGGGCAGCGCGGCACGGCAGCCCGGCCGGACGCGACGGCCGGGCGCCTGCAGCTGCACCGGCAGCCGCAGTGCCGGTCCGGGTCGTGCCAGTGGTGCGGCGCGACGTTTCCTCCTACCTCGAGACCAACGGAGTGCTCGAGGCCGAGAACGAGGTCGACGTGGTCGCCCGTATCGCTGGCCCAATCACCGAGCTCGAAGCCGAAGAAGGAATGAAGGTCAAGAAGGGAACGCTGCTGGCACGGATCGATGACCGGGAGGCCAAAGCCGAGGCGGACGTGGCGTCCGTCAACCGGGACGAAGCCAAGCTGGCGTTCGATCGCACAAAGACCTCCTACGAGCAACAGCTGGTTTCGAGAGAGGCTTACGACTCCGCCCTCTCGAAGCTCAAGGCGACGGAGGCGCAGTTCGAGAGCGCCCAGCTGAAGCTGGACTACACGCACATCCGGGCGCCGTTCGACGGCTTGGTCGTAAAACGGTACGTCAAGCTCGCGGCCAACGTTTCGGTCAACACACCTCTCTTCCGGGTGTCGAACTTCACACCTCTGCTGTGTCCGATCCAGGTGCCGGAGAAGGAGCTGTCCAACCTGAGGGTTGGGCAGCGAGCCGTGCTCCACGTCGACGCCTACGGCGACGACCCGTTCCCCGCCAGCGTGCTGCGGATCAGTCCGGTTGTCGACCCTTCGACTGGGACTCTGACGGTTACCTTGCAGGCGAATGCCCGCGACAAGCTGAGACCGGGGATGTTTGCCAGCGTCGCTCTGGAGACCGCGGTGCACCATGACGCCCTGGTCATTCCGAAGAGCTCGCTGGTTCTCGACAGCCTCGGCGACACGGTCTACATCAAGGACGGTGGCGTCGCGCGCCGGCGTGAGGTGAAGCTGGGCTTCCGCGAAGGGAGTGCGGTGGAGGTTCTAGGCGGGCTGGAAGAGGGCAACGACGTGATCGTCCTTGGGCAGGAGGGCCTGTCCGACGGCACTCCGGTAGCGACCGCTACCGAGCAGCGAACGGCGCAGACCGGATCAGAAGGACCGACCGTGGCCGAGGCCGGTGCCCGGGGCGCGCCGGGCTCTCAGGAGCTCGAGGCAATGAAGCAGCGGATGCGCGACCGTGGCATGAGTGATCAGGAGATCGAGCAGCGCATCCAGCGCGTACGCGGCGGACAGCCCAGCCAGCGGGCAGGAGGCACTACGCAGGCGCCCGCCCTTCCACCGCGCCTGCTGGAGCGTCTGAGGAACGCCAGCCCGCAGGAGCTCGAGAGCATCAAGCAGCGGATGCGGGACCGCGGCATGACCGCGGAGCAGGTCGAGGCCGCAGTGCGCACGGCCCGTGGCGGTGCGGGCGAATGAAGATCGTCGACCTCTCAATCCGCCGCCCGGTGACCGTGATCGTGTTCTCGGCGGCGGCGATCGTCTTCGGCGTGGTCGCCTTCAAACACCTGGCCGTGGACCTTCTGCCGAACATCACCTACCCGTCGCTGACGGTGAAGACGGAGTACCCGGGCACGGCCCCGGCCGAGGTGGAGTCGTTGCTGACGCGGCCGATCGAGAACGCCGTCGGGGTCGTGAACAACGTCGTCAGGGTTACTTCATCCTCGCGCGCCGACGTCAGCGAGGTGACGCTCGAGTTTGCGTGGGGGACCGACATGGACTTCGCCGCACTGGATGTGCGCGAACGTCTGGATGTGGTTCGGCTGCCGCCGGAAGCGGAAAGGCCGATTCTGCTCCGGTACGATCCCAAGCTCGATCCAATCATGAAGATAGCTCTCTATGGCTCTGACGACCTCGCCCGCCTCCGCTTCATCGCCGACGAGAGGGTCAAGCGCGAGCTCGAGCGCGTCGAGGGTGTGGCGGGCGTGCTGGTAAGTGGCGGTCTGGAGGAGGAGATCCAAGTTGAGCTCGACGAACGCAGGCTGGCGAACCTCGGTCTGACCGCTGAACAGGTGAGGAGTCGTCTGGCTGCAGAGAACGTCAACCTCACGGGCGGTACACTGCGTGAGGGCGAGACCGAGTATCTGGTTCGGACGCTCAACGAGTTCAAGCGCCCTGCCGATATCCAGCGGATCGTGATCCAGCGCTCTGGCGACACGATCATCCGGCTCGAGGACGTGGCCCGGGTGTTCACTGGCCATAAGGAACGCGACATCATCACCCACGTCAACGGGCACGAAAGCGTGGAGCTGGCCCTCTACAAGGAGGGTGGAACGAACACTGTTACGGTCTCCGATGCCGTGAAGGCACGACTCGGGACCCTCCGCAAGGAGCTGATCGCATCCAACCCGAACCTGCGCCTGGAAATCGTTACCGATCAGGCTCATTACATCCGTCAATCGGTTCAGCAGGTTCTGAAGAGTGCGGTCTACGGCGGCATCCTGGCGGTGATCGTCCTGTTCTTCTTTCTTCGCAGCGTCAAGAAGACGGCGATCATCAGCCTTTCGATACCGGTATCGGTGGTGGCGACTTTCTTCCTCATGTACCTGACCGGGATCTCCCTCAACGTCATGTCGCTGGGCGGGCTGGCGCTCGGCGTGGGGCTCCTGGTCGACAACGGCATTGTTGTGTTGGAAGCGGTGCAGCGCAGGAGCGAGGATGGACTGGATGAGGTTACGGCGGCGAGGGAGGGTACGTCCGAGGTCGCGAGGGCCATTACGGCATCAACCTTGACCACGATCTGCGTCTTCGTGCCCATCATCTTCGTCGAAGGGGTGGCGGCACAGCTGTTTCGGGACCAGGCAATCACGGTTGCCTGCTCGCTGGTGGTGTCCCTGGTGGTGGCTCTGACGGTTGTGCCAATGCTGGCGTCACGCCGCCTTCACTTGGACCAGCCGATCGAGGAGGAGGAACCGGGCTACGGAGGTAGCTTTTTCCTGACGCGTTGGGTAGGCGGTGTGGTGTTGCTGGTGTCCGTCGGGGTGCTGAAAGGCGCCAAGCTACTGGTCGGATGGCTCTCACGGCTACTTGGCCGCCTGATGAAGCCGTTCCTCGATCTGTTTGACACTGGGCTGGCAGCCCTTCGGGCCACCTACGAACGCGTCATTACGGTCGTTTTACGCCATCCAGTGATGACGGTGACTATTACGGCACTCTGCCTGGTAGGGAGCCTCGGGCTGTACCGTCAGCTCGGAAGTGAGCTCATTCCCGAGCTCGTCCAGGGCGAGCTCTACGTCGACATATCGATGCCGCCGGGTACTCGCCTGGAGGTGACGCAGCGTCAGCTCGGCGAGCTGGAGGGGTACGCCCGGACGCTGCCAGGGGTGCGTACGGTCTACTCCATCGCCGGCGCCTCGGGCGAGCAGGGAGGTTCAGCGGGCGAAATCCGCGAGAACATCGGTCAGCTGACGATCACGCTCGATCCGCCGATCTCGCGCCCACGTGAGGAGGCCGTCATGACGGCCCTTCGCGAGCATCTCGACCGAGAGAACCTTGTGCTTCGAGAGACCGCGCTCACCGACAACCAGAACGGGGACGAGCCGGTGATTGCGTACCGGTTCGGGCGGCCGTCCTACTTTAGCTTCAAGACCGCGATCGAGCTGGAAATCCGCGGCGAGAACCTGGCGCTTCTCAAGCGACTGGCTGCCGAAGCGATGTCCCGGATGCGCAGTGTCAGCGGGCTTGCCGATGTGAAGTCCTCCACCGAGGGGGGCTACCCAGAGCTGCAGATCCGGTTCGACCGTGACCGGCTCGCGGCGTTCGGCTTCACGGTTGCCCAGGTTGCAGAGAAGATCCGGACCAAGGTCGAGGGAGACATCGCCACCGACATCACGCGAACGGACCGGACGATCGACATCCGCGTTCGCGACCAGGAGCGGTACCGCGACAGCGCTCGCGACCTGGCCAACCTGAACGTCGCCGAGACCGGGACGACGTCAATACCGCTGTCGGCCGTGGCGGACGTGTTGACGACCGAAGGGCCGGCGGAAATCAGGCGTGGCGACGGGAGCCGGGTGGCGCTGATCACTGCAAACCTGGCCGGTCGGGACCTGGGCTCCGTGTCCAAGGACATCGAGACGACGTTGAAGGGCATGACGTGGCCGGAAGGGTACGACTGGCGACTCGGTGGCCAGGAGCAGGAGATGAAAACCTCGTTTGGGAGCATGGGTCTGGCCTTCGGCCTCGCCGTGTTCATGGTCTATCTGGTCATGGCGTCGCAGTTCGAGAGCCTGCTCCATCCGTTCGTGATCCTGTTCTCGGTACCGTTCGCGGTCATCGGCGCTTTCGTCGCCATGTATCTGTTCAACGTTACGGTCAGTGTCGTGTCCCTCATCGGACTCGTGTTGCTGGCCGGCATCGCGGTCAACGATGCCATTGTCAAAATTGACTACACCAATCAATTGCGTCGGGACGGTATGGAGAAGATCGAGGCGCTGAAGCGTGCCGGCCTCGTTCGCTTGCGCCCGATCCTGATGACCTCCGCCACCACGGTTCTCGGTCTGCTCCCGATGGCCGTCGGCCTTGGGGAAGGCGCCGAGCTGCGTGTTCCGATGGCATTGACCGTGATTGGCGGCATGCTGACTGCGACCTTTCTCACCCTGCTCGTGGTCCCGGCCGTGTACACCATCCTCGACCGTAGCCGCTGACACTGCCCGGCCTCGACGCTTCGCGGATTGGCTGCGGGAGCTCCGGACGGATGCTCGGGAGTGGCTCGACCTCCCCGGGAGCGGTCTGTGAGGCGTGGATGGGGCGAGAGCATGCGCAGAGGCCTCGTCTTGGACGAGCTTGTTCAGCGAGGCGATGTATTGCCCTAACTCACGTAATGTCCCACTCTGGTACATCTTGGCCAGGGAGTCCAACAGCCAGTTGAGTCCTAAAGTGGCATGGCCCTTGCACTTCATGGCGGCAAGGATGTGTGAGAGAGCGGTGAGAGGCCGTGACGGAGGAATTCGGAG
>JAJDNH010000100.1 GCA_022340775.1 Acidobacteriota bacterium | reverse complement strand
TTCGGCAGCGACTGGCCCATCGTCTCCTGCGACGTCCGGGAGGGGGTACACCATGCCGTCAGGCGCCGCCCGTGGACGGAGGGCGATACCGATCAGCACGTCACGCTCGAGCAGGCGCTCGGCGCCTACACCACCGCGGCTGCATCGACCGAGTACTCTTCGAAGCGCAAGGGAAAGGTCCATCCGGGGATGCTGGCCGACCTCGTCGTCCTCTCCGGGGACGTCCGAGATCTTGCCGTCGAGCCCCCGTCTCCGATCGAGGTTCGACTGACGATCTGCAATGGCAGCGTGGTCTATGACGCCTCGGACGAGTAGGGGCGGCCAGGAGAAGAGCTCCGAACCGTCCCCAGCACAGGAACCTCGCTGAGCATCAGGTCGAGGCCAGCAGACGGGTAGGGATCACCCGGCTGGGGGCGGCTGCTCGAGTTGAGGTCGTGGCAGCCCGTCACGAGAGCCAGGAGCATCAGCCCAGGTACCTCTCTGGGACCGGTCGCACAAACGAAGGAGCCCGGAGACGGCCTCCGGGCTCCTGTACCAGGTTTTCTGTTCCTTCCCGACGGATCTGCCGCCGGAATCAGTCCTCCACCTGTTGGATCCAGGTCTCCATGGCGCCGGTGCTGCAGCCGAACTTGACGTGGCCCTGTCCGAGGTGGAGCTCTTCAATGATCTGTTCGCACGAACAACCCGCGGTGTCCTGAATGGAGAACGCCCGGTCCAAGCCACCTCCGTTCCCGCCCGGCGGATTCGTGTCGAAGATGCCGTCGTCATCGACCAACGCCCACCGGTTGGTGCCGAGCTCCCGGGTCGGTACCGACTCCGGGATCACGGTATTGGGGCAGAGGTCGGTGCCGTTCGGCACGCCGTCAAAGTCTGTATCGGCAAGAACGTAGAGCACCACGGCATCGTGATCGGAGGTGCGCAGGGGTGTGCCGCTGTCTGCGAAGAGACCGGCGGGAGAGTCGGCGTTGCCGCGCGTGTACTGGACGCCGCGCACGGCTGGTGCGATGGCCGCTGAGGCCAGCATGTAGTCGAAAGCCTGGGCGTTGCCGGTGAACACGAAGGAGTAGCGCTCCTCCTGTGGCAGGGTGAAGATCTCGTTGAAGAGGTTCGGGTCGACCTCGTCGGAGCCCGGCAGCAGCGAGTCGGACGGGACGATGTCGCCGGTGACCTGGCCCATCACATCGACATAGCCGTCGGTGAACTGGAACGAGTTGAAGTCGCCGGTGACCACGAACGGCGTCTCGGGATGGAGGGTCTGGTAGTCCTGGAGGAAGAGCGAAAGCTGGTAAGCCTGCTCGTGCCTCTTCTGGCGCGCAAACTCGTTTCCGGTGTCCACCCCGTCCAGGGAACGCAGGTGGTTGTTGACGACAACGATCGGGAACGGCTCGCCGGCGCCCACGTACTCTGCATCGAGCACCAGCGGCGGCCGATCAAAGGTTGTCCACCACCTGCCGTCGAACTCGAACTCCAGATCCTTGCCGTACTGGGTGACGGCGTACACCGTCACCGTGTCACGGACCAGGAACCCGACGTCGATGCCGCCGGGGTCATTGCCCTCGACGAGGTATGCCGTGTAGACGATCGCAGGATCGTCGGCCGCGATCCGGGCGGCCAGAGCCTCGAGGGTCGCGAGGGTATCGACCTCCTGCACCGCGAGGATGTCGGGCGCCTTGAGCACCGTCCGGATGTACAGCGACAGCTTGGCCGCCCGTGCAGGGATGTCACCGGAGAAAAGGCGCAGGAGGTTCTGTGAGGCGATCGTGAACTCGCCCGGCATCCGATCGCGGGCGGGCACCGGCAGGGACGGCGGCGGGCCGACCGTGAGGCTGGTGGGCTGGAGCTGGTAGTGGCCAAAGGAGAATCCGAGTGCCCCTGTGGCTTCGTAGGTCTGGTTGGTGAACATCCCGACGTCGGGCAGGCCGAGGGCGTTCGGATCGAGCTCGAAGATCTCCGGGTTGCCGTCCCACACCGGCAGCCCGGGAAGGCCGGGGTAGACAATGCCGGGTTCGCGGAAGGAGCGCACCGTGCGCGCCACCACCGCCACGTTGCCGTAGCTGTCCGACGGGCCGGTGGCGATCCCGTTGGCGGCGACCAGCATGCCCTCGAGGGGTTCGAGCTCTGCCAGATCCATCGCGATTCCCGATGGCAGCGTTGCGTCGAGGACGACCGGGTCGGGGACCGCGCCGGAGCCGTCAACCGTCACCGTGGGGGCGCCCGAGATCTCGGTCAGGTCGTAGTACTCCGCGATCATCCCCGAGACGTCGACGAGATCGCCCGTCGCCACCGCCGGCGGCGAGCCGGTGTAGACGAAGATGCCATCGGAGGTCATCGGGTCGCCGTCGGTCCGCTCGGTTGGAGTCTGCATGTAAAAGCCCGTGGGCCCGACGGCTGTGACAACGTTATCCTCGGTCGAGACCGGCGAGCCGTCAAACGGTGAGTGCGCTCCGGAGCCCTGGATCTGGAAGATCTCGAGCACCGGTCCGCCCGCGCCACAGCCGAAGTCGGCGGCGGTGTTGGCCGCGCCCGGCGTGATACAGGTGAACGCGAGGTCGGCGTTGTTCTGGTCGCTGTCGAAGCCATCGGGGAGGCGGGAGATGCTCTTGAAGTCGTTGCCGGTGGTGCCGCTGTCTTCGAGCCCGGCGCCGGAGCCCTCCGTGTAGGGCGCGCCGGTGTCCCCCTCGTAGGACACGGTATCGATGACGGTGGAACCCTGCATCAACGCCACCGCGTCGGGCGAGCCGTTCTGGATCAGATTGCTGTCGGGCCAGACGTCGAGGTCGCAGTTGAGGACGTTGGCCGCGTTGCCGCAGACGACGAAGTAGCCGCCTGGCGCCAGCGCCACGTCGGGCAGCGCGATGGTGTTGTAGACCGCCGCGCCGCCGCCGCTCCCGTTCACGAGCTCTATGGTGAATGAGCCGAGGTTGACAGGAGAGGTTCCCGTGTTCGTGAGCTCGATGAACTCGGCCGTGTCGGCACCCGGCTGGTCATAGTCGATCTCGTTGATCACCAGGGTTGGCGGCCCGGGCTCCGCGCAGCTCGAGGCGTCCGCAACGTTGGCGGCGCCGGGCGTGATGCAACGCGCGCTGAGGTCGAAGTTGTTCTGATTGGTGTCGACACCGTCGGGAAACCGTGAGATGCCCCTGAAGTCGTTGCCGGTGGTGCCGCTGTCCTCGAGCCCGGAGCCCGACCCCTCGGTGTAGGGCGCGCCGGTGTCGCCCTCGTAGGACACGGTGTCGATGAGAGTGCCGCTCTGCCGGAGGGCGACCGCGTCGGGCGAGCCGTTCTGAATGAGGTTGCTGTCAGGGGAAACGTCGAGGTCACAGTTGTAGACGGTTGCGGCGTTGCCGCAGATGACGAAGTACCCATCCGGGGCCAGGTTCACGTCGGGCAACGCGATGGCGTTGTAAACCACCGCGCCGCCCCCGTTCCCGTTGACAAGCTCGACCGTCCAGCCGTCGAGGTTGACGGGCGCCGCGCCTACGTTCTTGATCTCCACGAACTCGGCGGTATCCGTGCCCGGCTGGTCGTAGTCGATCTCATTGATGACCAGCGTAGCGGGGACGGTGACCGCTTCATTCTCGGCGTTGGGCGTATTGAGGGCCTCACCCGGCACCGGCGTCCCTGTGAACCCGGGCAGTCCCTCGCCATCGTAGTCGTTGCGCATCCAGTCGTTGACGGTGTCCGTGTCGGTTCCGCTCGGTATGCGCGACGCCCCACCGACGGTGTAGGTCACGCCATCGAAGCCTGGGGCCAGCACGACATTGGCGTAGCTCCGATCGCTCGGGCCACCGTCCGAGACCGCGATGCCATCCACCACTCGGCTCCACGGCTCCACGTCCAGGACCCCGTCATTGTCGGTGTCGAGATCGTCGCCGAGGTTGCCCGAAAAGGCCTCGACCATGAGGAGAGTGAGCGAGCCGTTCTCGAGCTGGTCGCTCATGTAGCCCGAGAACCAGAAGCCACTGCCGTCGGTAAAGCCGACCGGGAAGACGCCGTCGACCGTACCGGCCCCGGTCCCATCGCCTTCGATCTCGAGCACCGTGAGGGTCGAGTAGTCCGTCGATGGATCGCCCCAGACCTCGATGTACTCGAACGCGTCGGCGCCGGTGTGGTTGGCGACGAACTCGTTGATCACCGGGTCGGCCGGTCCCGATGAAAAGACCTGGCCATCGTTGCAGGCCCCGAAGCTGTTGAGAGCCGGGGCCTGCCAGGTGAAGTTCTCATACACGGTCCCCGTCCCGACAAGCTGGAGCGAGTACCCTACCGGGGTGCCCGAAGACTCCGACACGCCGATGTCGGTGCTGACGAGGCCGTCCGCCGGGCCGCCGACGGCAGTGAAGGAGCCCTCGTAGGAGAGAAACTGGACGACCGAGTTGGTGGCGTCGACCAGGGCGATACCGTCCGGTGAGCCGTTCTGGATGCCATTCACCGGATAGGTCACGTCGATCACCCCGAAGCCGCCGCACAGATCCGCAATGGTGCCAGAAAGAACCGTCGTGTTGTACACGGCGCCGCCGTTGCCGTTGTAGAGCACCAGGCTCCAGCCGCTGAGGTCGGTGCCCGCGGGGCCGGCGATCTCGATCGCTTCACCGACATCGGTACTCGTGTTGTCGTAGTGGATCTCGTTGATGAACACCGTCGTCTGGGCCGCCACCGGTACGGTGACGGCACAGACAAGAAGGACCGCGATCATGCCTTTACTCAGGCGCATTCCACACCTCCCGCGAGCTTTCAGGTTTTTCGTGTCATTTTCAACTACGGACTCTACCATGCATCGCGCGGGTTACGCCCATTTGAAGAGGGTGTCAAAACCGTGTGAATGCCCAGATCACGGGTAGTGGAGGGTGCCCGCAGGGCGCCTAGAGCATGAATCCTGCTGTGAGGTAAGGAGATGGGTGGCAGCCCGTCGAGAGGGCCAAGAGAGTTGGTCCAAGCAGCTACTCATCCCTGTGCAGATGACCGGAGCGCGCCGTCAGTCGCCGGGATGGTACACGCGCACCGCCTGGCGCTTGATCTGATCGGGCCAGAAGTGCACGGTGCGCAGGTTGCCGCTGACGTAGCGCTCGGCCTGGTCGGTAAAGTGCGGGGACTTCGGGTTGCCGCTGGTGCCGCCGACGTGGATGGCACGCGCGCTCACCTTCGGCCCGAACTCCACCACCGCGACAAAGCTGTTGCCGTTGTTGCCGTAGTACTTCTTGGTGCCGGCCCATCTG
Source organism: Acidobacteriota bacterium (assembly GCA_022340775.1). Taxonomy (GTDB): domain Bacteria; phylum Acidobacteriota; class Thermoanaerobaculia; order Thermoanaerobaculales; family Sulfomarinibacteraceae; genus JAJDNH01. The sequence goes on along the minus strand of JAJDNH010000100.1, from coordinate 11,101 downwards.
TGCGCGCCGAACGAGGCCAGTGAGCCCCAGCGTGACGAGGTAAACGGCACCGCGATGCTGGGCTTCGCGTCACTGAAATGCGGGTGGATCGAATCGTCGAGGCGCTGGTAGCGGTTGATCTCGCCCCACGGAATACCCCAGGTCCCGAAGTCCCTCTGGAGGCGGTCGACCGCCTTAGCGAGCGCCTCGAGACGCACCTGCGGCAACGCTTTTTCGGCGATGTAGTCGTACACGGGCATATTCATCTTGTGCGCATCGAGGCCGCTGGCACGGGCCTTGGAGCCGACTTCATGCCACAGCGTGTCGCCCCAGAAGACCGCGACCGAGGTTGGGATCGAGGCGATGCCCCAGTGATAGTCCCAACGCCTGAGCACCCCGATCGGCCCGGCCAGCTCCGCCTTCAGCGGGTCGCTCTCCGGCAGGCTGTCGTAGTCCTTCAGCAGGATCGGGATCAGTCGCGCGAACGCCGGCAGGTAGGGATCAAACGCGTCGGTGATTACTCTTGACTTGGTGAAGTCGTGCGCACCCGTGAGCATGAGAAGCGCGTGTTCGCTGCGCGGGTTCGGTCCGAACATGTCCATGTACTGCGGGTAATCGGCGGCCTTCGGGCTCGCCTCGCCGGCCGCCGTCCACGGCCAGTCGTTGGTGTTGAACACCCAGCCGTTGGGCGGGTTGATGACATTGGGCATGTCCTGGATCGGCGTCAGGCCCTGCCAGGCTGTCTCGGGGTTGCTGCCGTCCACCGGCTTGGTGTAATCGAACTTGTTGTCGCGCTTGGGAATGAACTGTGGCACCAGGAACGCGATCTCGCCCTTGTCATCGGCAAAGACGGTGTTGTTGGACGAGTTGGCCTTGCGCTCGGCAATCTGCATGTAGCTCGCGAGGTCGGTGGCCTTGGTGCGCAGCCAGCTCTGCTCCAGCGCCGGGATCGGATCGTTCATCAGCGCCTCGGCGATCCACTTGCCATCTTCCTTGGCGACGATCGGCCCGTGCTGGGTGAAGTACCCGGTGAACGTGCGCGACTTCATGGTGCCGTTCTCGCCGAGGTAGCGGATGGTGATCGCGCGCGTCTTCACTGGTAGCAGCTGCTCGCCGAAGCGATAGAAGTACCGGCCGCCCTTCCTGACGACGGTCTCGGCGAACTCATCCACCGCGTCGACGCCGGTCGAGGTGTGCATCCATCCGACGTGCTCGTTGAAACCCTGGTAGACGAAGAACTGGCCCCAGGTCGAGGCGCCGTAGGCGTCGAGGCCCTGGTCGCTCGACATGTGGGTCTCGTCGCGGAAGTAGAAGGTGACGTGCGGGTTTATCAGCAGCAGGGCGTGGCCGTCAGCAGTCAGCTTGGGGGCGATTGCGATGCCGTTTGAGCCGAGCACCTCGGGACGGGCGGCAGGCATCGTGTTGGCCAGTGCCACCGTGGTGACGTGGTCGGCTCCGTAGAACGCCGCGAGCTTGGAGAGGTCCACGCGGGTGATGTCGCCGCCGATGCTGCCCTCGGTGAAGGAGAGCGCCATCCACGGCAGGTAGCGCTTGATGACCTCGGGTTGGACGTCGGGGTGCGTGGCCAGGTACCAGTTCATGCCGTCGGCCCAGGCGCCCATGAGCTCCTTCAGCCAGCCGGGGCTTCTTGCATAGTCCTCCTTCAGCACTGCGGGGTCGATGAAGAGCTGCTCGCGCAGGTCCTGCCAGATCTTCGCCTCGCCTTTCGCCTGCGCGGTCCAGCCGAGCGCCAGAAGGTAGTTGTCCTGGACACGGTGGAAGTCGTCTTCGCATTGCGCATAGATGTCCCCGAACACTGCGTCGGCGTCGGTCTTGCCGTGCACGTGCGCGATGCCCCAGTCGTCGCGCGTGATCGTGACCCGCGCTGCTTCGTGTGCGAGGCGAGCATACTCGGGACTGCTCGGGGTGACCGGGACCTGCCACGCCTCCAGGGCGTGGCCTTCAGTGCTCGCGGCTGCCGCGGCGGAGGTACCAGGCGCCAGCAGGGCGGCGGCCCCGAGAGCCAAAACGAGCGAGAACAGCCTCGAGCGAGGAGTGGATGGCATCGGCTTTCCTCCGAATCGCGCAGCGAAGAGCCCTGGTCTTACGCCACCCGTGTAGGCAGGAACAACGGCGGCCAGACCGAGCCGGCCCCTTTTTCGACCTCAGAATAGCACTCTCAAGATGGCACGCCGGGCCGGCCTCGCGGCTCGAGGCGAGGTGGTGGACGGTAGCCCTCCAAGACTGCCAGATGTACCGGCCCAGGGACCAGTCAGTACGGCTCCTGGTACGTGGGGTCGTTGCTCGTGTTGTCGACATCACTGAGGTAGGCGATCAACGCCCCCTGCTCCCCCACCAGCCGAGCCTGCACGACAAGCCCGGCGTACTCCTCGTCCGGGAGACCACCCAGCAGGTCGTTGATCTGCTTGACGCCGAACGGCGGCAGCGACACGGTCAACGGCTCGAACCCGGACACCTGGTCCCCGGCAGCATCGATCACCGTGACCAGCACCTGTGCGGCGACCGGTTGGACGTTGATGAGCCCGAGAGCGGCACGAAACCCGGGGCGCTGATCGACGACCATGAACAGCGTCCGACCCAGAATGCCGCCCTTGGCAGCTTTAGTTAGCGGCACCCCGCTGGTCGACACCCCCGAAGTTCCCCCGCCGGGGGACGGGGACGACGTACGGCCGATCACGCGCACCGGACCGTCGGCCTCGTAACGCAGGGCGCCGGTGCCGGTCGTCCCGAAGAGTGTTGCGACGACATCGGTAATCCGCGTCACCGGCGCGGAAAGGGGAACCGTCACCTTTGCAGCGTCGCTGTTGTCCCGGTCCTGGCGATAGAACCAGAGATCAACGCTGGTGGCGCCCGCTCCGACCAGCCAGACATCGGTGGTCCACAGCGAACCGAAGTAGCCACTGCTGTGCGCCACCGCCGGCAAGATCCCCTCGTCGCCGAAGCTCGAGTCGGTGCTGGCGGTCGTCCAGTAGGGCTGCACCGTGGAGAAGAAGCTGTCGCGGCAGACCGATCGAAAGGCCTCCTCCGCAGCCCAGCTCGTGACGCCGTATGGGTTGCCGATGTTGCCGGAGAAGTAGCGAACGACCGTCGGACGAAGCTCGACGAAGTAGGACCATGTGTACGGCGCGTCGAGGTCGGAGATCCGTGCGAAGAGGGGGTTGTCCGCGAGGGCTGCCAGCACGTACTGCTGACTTTCGCCGACGGGGTCGTCCGTCGCGGGCGTGTCGGGTACGACCACCTCGTTGCCGTCGCCGTCGAGCACGCGAACGGTCAGGTGGAGGCCGCCGAAGTCGTACTCCTTGATGAGAATGAAGGCCAACCCCTGAGCGACCTGGGGGTCAGGGCTGGTGACGTTGACGAAGTACCCATCGCCCTCCTCCACGACGTCGCCGACGGTGACCAGTGGACTGGCACCGATCGAGGCCACCAGCATGCCCCGCTGCACGTTGGGTGGGAAGATGATCGCCATCGCACCGGCTGCCACCAGGTTTGCCACCAAGAAAGCGAGACACCTCTTCATCGTTCACCTCCCAGGTTGTACGGATGACCGCCAAGAGCCCCCCACGCCCGGCGCCGGGACGCCGCCTGCCCTGTGGGCCGGTGGGAGCAGGCGCCCTGCACGAATCCGACGACGTGCACAGCTCATGGGCGTTGGTCTTGGCACTGCTGTCATCCCCTGTTCATTGTTGGACCCGTTTGACTCTTGACCACACCTATTATACGCGTCCGCACGCTCCGGCCTGGCCCGGCGGCTCGAGGTGAGGTTGGGCGGCAGCCGCCAAGAGTGTCTGCCCAGGCACCCGCGAGAACACTAGATTCATGTACCAGACACCTTTTCGGGCAGGCACGCTCAGCCGGGGCTGCTCTCGGAGTCCTTGGGCTCTTGCGCCTCGACGGTGACGATGCCCTCGCTCAACAGCATGAGGAGGTAGCGGCAGATGATCAGGTCGGAGAGGTGGCACTCGTCGATGACCTGGCCCACCGACCGATGCCGGGCGATGGCGGCGAGCACATCGAACAGGTCGGGGGGCATCCGGCTGAGGATGAAGAAACGGTTGGGGTTGAACACCAGCACTGCGTCGTCCGGTGGCAGCTCGCCCCGGTACTGGGCGAACTCGTCGACCTCGGTCATCGCCGTGAGAAGGAGCGCGTCGAGCGGCCCTTCGATGGTCGGCCGCTCGGGCTCGATGCCGGGCGCTAGGAGCTCGAAGTGGCCTCCGGTGCACCCCAGCAGCCGCGTCAGCGCCTTCATTCCGCGGGTCGTGCCAAAGGTGGCGTCGTCCACTCGGCCCTTGTGAAGGTGGAGCCGGCCGACCCCGGGCTCCAGGTGGAGCAGCAGGGTGCCGGTGTTGCGGTTCGCCTCCAGGATCTGGAGCAGCGAGGTCAGGCCGACGCCCTCGAGGGCGCCGGAGAGGATGGTCTCCTGCACCACGACGACGCCGGAGCCGCTCGGAGCGTCACGCAGCTTCTCGTGGAGGCTCTCCATCTGTTGCCGTACCTTCGAGTCGTCCTCGGCCGGCGGCGACGGCTGCGGCTCGGCGCTCCTGCCCACGGAGACCTCGAACACCGCGGTGCCGATCTGAATGAGGTCGCCGGACGCCAGCGCCACCTCGTCGATGCGCTGACCGTTCACGAAGGTCCCGTTGGTGCTGGCCAAGTCGATCAGCCGCGGCTCGCCGTCCTGGTGCTCGATGAGGGCGTGCCGGCGCGACACATCGCCGTCGTCGACGCAAATCGTCGAGGTGTCGCTGCGGCCGATGACGGCTCGCTGCAGCGGCAGGACCCGGAACGTGCGCTCGGCCCCGGGTCCGGCGGTCTGGACGAGGTGAACAGGCTCGCCTTCCCCGCGGGCAACGATCTCGTCCATGTCGACGAGCCGGGTCGAGTCGAGTGATCGGTTCATCGCCCCCCTCACGTGCGCTTCTCCCATCTTAGCGTCGTTGTCAAAAAGCGCGATGCCGTGGAGCCGATGGAACCGGGACCAGAGGCAGGGCCGGTCGTCCCAAGCGTCCTGGTCCCAGCCGATGCCGACTCAAAACGGCGTCCCGGAACTCGAGGTGATGTGGTGGGTGGCAGTCGGCAACAGTGTCAAGGGTGTCGGCCCAAGCACCTACCGGAATTCTGAGAGCCAACACCGTTGTTACCGCGATGAGAGACGATCTCAGAAAGGGGAACCACGATGGGTTTCGCAGTCGTCCATTTCTTTCCGGGTGGAACTCAGGAGCAGTACGAGCGGATGCTCGAGGCCGTACATCCAGCAGGAGGCCTGCCCGAGGGTCAGACCTATCACGCCGCCGGCCCTTCGGAGGGTGGCTGGACCGTCCTCGTAGTGCATGACTCCAAAGGAAGCTGGGAGCGGTTCCGGAACACAATCTTGATGCCCCGCATCCAGCAGGGCGTCGAGGGAGGGTTCACCTCGCCGCCGCAAGAGCGAACGTTCGAGGTCTACAACCCGACGACGTAGAAACCGCCAGCACCTACACCGCGTGATGGCGGCGCCTTCCCAACAGAGGAGGCGTCAGACTCTCTGCTTGGCGTTTCTCGAACCCATCCTGAGTTAGCTGCGCTCTCGATCGGGCGCCTGATTCGCGTCTGCACGCTCCGGCCAGGCCGACGGCTGGAGGTGAAGCGGCGGCTGGCAGCCCACCAAAAGTGCCAAAACTGTCGGCTCAGGCACCGATCATGTCCTCTCGGCCGACATTCAAGGCCGAGACCATCCTCAACTGGCCGGCCGCTCGCCGACCTTCTGAAGCGGTTCGCTGAACCCGGTCACGGCTCCGCCGGCATCTGGGGGGTCGATGCCGACCCCATCGAACAGCTCCGCCCGCGTGGCCGGCGGGCGCCCCCTCGCCCCGGCCCGGAATTGCATGGTTCTTCAGCCCTTGTGGTAGGCTGGATCCGTGCCCCTCAAGACTCCGATGCCTGTCAACCAGGTGGCCTTGTGAGCGTTCATCGGTCCGGCTCCGCGGCAGCCACCCTGGCCGCTGCGCCATGATCAGGCGCCTGCTGGCCGGTGCCGCCCGCCTCGGCTGCCGGCGGCCGTGGCTCGTGATCGGGGCCGGGCTGATCCTGCTCGTCGCCGCAGGTCCGGCGGTTCGCGGGTTACAGCTCGACACCGACGCCTCGGGCGTGATTCCCATGGACGACCCCGAGTTGCAGGCCTACCTTTCCGGGCGCGAGTCGTTCGGCGAGCTGAGCCCGCTGATGATCGTGCTGCGATACCCTCCGGAGGCCCGGGAAGCCGTGGACGAAATCACCGAGCGGCTGCACGCGACACTGTCGACGTGGCCGTCGATCGAGTCCGTCCTGTCGCGCAAGCTCGAGCTGACGGAGTCCGACGAGGCCGCGCTTCGGCTGCGCGCCGCGCTGCTCAACTCCGACCCGCCACGGCTCGATGATCTCGTGGGGCGTGTGGCGCCCGACGGGCTCGAGCACACCCTGCGGCGGTCGCGGCGGCGCTTGATCCTGGCCCGCGAGCCGGAGACACGCAGGATGATTGCCGCCGATCCCCTGGATCTCGCTAGCCTGGTCCGACCGTTCTTTGCCGCCCGCAGCGGGTTACGCCTCAATCCCACGTCCGCGTACCTCGAGTCCGCGGACCGTTCGGCGCGCCTGATCGTCCTGCGGCCCCGCATCTCGGCCGAGGACAGCCCGGCCAGCTCCGAGCTCGTGCGACGCATACGGGAAGCCGTGGCCGCGGCGGTGGCCGCGGCCGGAGTTCCCTCCGTGGAGGCCGGCTTAACCGGTTTCCACGCGATGACCGGGGAGAGCGCCGGTCTACTCAAACGCGAGATGCTGTGGATCACCGTCGCAGCCTGCGCGGGCCTGTTGCTCCTACTGGGGCTCACCCTCCGCCGGCCCCGGGCGATCGTTGTCTGTTTCTTCCCGTTGATGGTGTCGCTGGCGGCGGTGCTGCTTCTGGCCCGCGCACTGTTCAACCCGGTCTTCTTCCTGACCATCGGATTCGCCGCCATTGTCCTCGGGCTGGGGCTGGATGTCGGGCTCCACCTGTCGGCGCGGCTGCCGCGGTTCTGCGACGGGCGGCCGCTTGCCGAGGCGATCGAGGCCACTCTGCTCGATTGCGGGCCGCCCGTCATCGTCGGCCTGATCAGCACGGCGGTCGCGTTCGGGGCGCTGAGCCTGACCGGCAACGACGGCCTCATCCAGTTCAGCCTGCTGACCTCGATCGGCCTGCTGGTGACGCTGGTGGTCACACTGGTGTTGTTCCCGGCGCTGGCCTTCGTCGCGTGGCACGGCGAGGGTCGGCGGCCCGGGGACCCGGTGATGGGCGGCGCGTTCGAGGCCCTGTTCCGCGTTGCGGGCCGACGACGCAAGACCGGAACGCTCACGGCCCTCGTCATCGTGTGCCTGGCACTGCCATGGGCGATGCGGTTCAAGCTCGACATGGACCTCGCCAACCTGTTTCCCCGGCACCTGCCGTCGTACGACGTCGGCCGAACGGCGGCCGAGACGCTCGGCACCACGTTCGCTTCGACCCTGCAGGTCACGCTGCACGCCCCGACACTCGAACGGGCGCTCGAGGCCCAGACCGGGCTCGACAGCGAGCTAGAGTCCCTCGTCGCCGAGGGCCGCGTGGCCTTGTTCGATTCTCCGTCGTCACTTCTGACGGCCCCCTCGGTCCGCCGGAGCGTGGGCCTGGAGGCCGCGTCGGAGGTTGTCAGTGAGCGCCGTCAGGCCTTCTTCGCCACCCTCGACCGCCTGGGGTTCCGCCGGGACCCGGGGCTTCAGGGCTACTACACATTGGTGGAGCGTGCGGTCGACCCCGGTCTGAGCGCTGTCGGCACCGCGGACGACGTGCGGCGGGCGGTGCACCGCGTGGCCGCGCGATCCGACTCGGGCTGGCGCCTGCGGACCTCGGTGTGGCCCGCTCCAGGCGGCGGGGAGGCCGGGCTGCTGATGGAGACGGCCTCCCGAGAAGTCACGCGGCGACTGCGAGGGCTGGAGCTGCCCACCGGGGTCGAGGCCCGGGTGGTGGGTCCGGTGACCCTGAACCGGCGGACGAACGAGCTGATCCGCAGCGATTTCTACCGCATCAGTTGGATCAGTGTCGCGCTCGTCGCGCTGGTCGTCGTGCTGTTCCTGCGCAACGTTCGCGACACCGCCGCCGGTTTGCTGCCTCTGGCGGCCGCCCTGGTAGCGACCGCGGGGGCCGCGGTCCTGCTGAGAGTCCCGTTCACTCCCACCGGGGTGACCTTCGTGGCCATCATCGTCGGGGTGGGGATCGACGACGCCGTCCACATCGTGTCCAGGCTGCGCCGTACGCCAGGGGCGGACATCGGCGAGGTCGTCGAGGAGATCGGCCCGGTCATCACCCTGACCACGCTGTCCAGCGCCATCGGTTTCGGCAGCCTGGCGCTGTCCTCGCACCCGGTCGTCGCCTCGATCGGTATCGTCGTCACGGTGGGGGTACTGGCGTGCTGGCTGTTCACGCTGTTGCTGGTGCCGTCCGTGCTGTCCGCCGGGCGGCGACGCGGCCGAGGTGTGACGGCCGCGCTGGTGCTCCTTGGCGGGCTCGTCCTGGTGCCGGCCACGGCCGGAGCAGCCGACAGCGCCGACGAGGTGCTGGCGCTGCTTCAAAAGCGGTACGAACGGATGAAAGCCGTCTCCTGCAACCTTCGCCAGATCAAGACGATTCGTCAACTCGAGGGGGAGGTGCACCTCGAGGGGTCATTGGTCTTCCAGAAGCCGAACCTGGTCAAGCTCATCCTCCACGGCGACCAGGAGCTGGAGGTGATCAACAACGGCCAGACCGTTTGGATCGTGGACCACGACCTGGATGAGGTCGAGTCCTACACCCTCGATGAGCTGGGCCAGGAGGGGGGCCGGCTGGCCGGGTTCGGGCTGGTCGTGCTGGCCGATCCGGGGGATCTCCGGCGGCTGTTCTCCATCGTTCACACCGAGGTCGAAGGTGGTGACCAGCTCGAGCTCAGGCCCCTGCCGTCAAGCGGACTGGGGGTCAGTTCGGTCGTCGTGGAGGTGGATCGGCTGGGCCGTCTGCGGCACACGGTCGTCACGCACGCCAACGGAGACCGGATCGAAACAACGTTCACCAGGTGGAGGCGTCGGCCCACGATGTCCACTGCCCTGTTCAGGTACGTTCCATGAGGGGCGGGCGGGCGCGGTTGGTGCGCTCTCACGATCATGGAGGACCCGATGGTGGATGAGGTGCTGGGCTGGCTGAGCCGCTACCCCTACACGGCGTGGAGTGGCCTGCTGCTCGGATGCTGCGCCATCGGGCTGTTGGTCAGCCGCACCCAACGCAAGCCGGCGATCATCGCCGGCGTCTACGGGGCGCCGTACGCCATCGCCACGCTCCTGTTCGTTCCCGAGTATTGGCGGCCGGTGCGCATCGGCGGCCTGCTGGTCGGAGTCGAGGATCTGGTGTTCTCGTTCGCCACCGGCGGGCTGGCATGGCTGCTGGCAACCCACCCGTCCGGGCGACCCGTCGTCATTGAGGTCCGACCGTGGCGGTCGTTAACGCGCTACGGCGCCTGCTCGTCCGTCGGCCTCTCGGTCGCCCTCGGCGCATGGTGGTTGGGTATGGGCATCATGCCGGCGTTCTGGCTGAGCATGGTCGTGGTCGGCGGCTGCCTGCTGGTGTGGCGCCCCTCGATGTGGCGGCTGTCGCTCACGGGTGCGCTCTGGTTCGTTGGCCTGTACGCCGCCGCTACCGTGACCGTGTTCAGCGCGTTCCCGCGCCTGGGCCTTCACTTCACCCAGACCAACCTTCTCGGTATCACAGTGCTCGGTGTCCCCGTCGAGGAGCTGGTGTGGGCGTTGGGCTATGGCGCCGTTTACCCGCTGGTGCTGGCCTACTCGTTCGAGGCCGTGGTGAGCGGCAGCCCGGCGAGAGTGCAAAGAGCGTCGGCCCAGTCACCTCTCTGGGCTCCCGACCGAGACCATCATGCGGGTCCGCACGCTCCGGACCGGCCCGGCGGCTCGAAGTGGGATAGCGGGTAGCAGTCCAGCCAAAGCGTCGAAAGTGCCGGCCCAGACACCGGTCATTTCAAGGCGACAGCGTGGTACTCCACGCCGCATCTCCCCGACGAATCCGTGAACCGGGGAGCGTACGTCCATCCCGCTTGTTCGAGAAACTGCGGCAGCTCCTCTGGGGAGATGCTCCATAGCCATGGCTCGCCGCCCGCACGAAGGAGCCACATCACGAGTCCCGTCCAGCGACCGACATCGGGCCGACCATCATCGCCCGCGCCGACATACGTGAAGACGACCCGACTGCCAACCCCCGTGACGACCCCACACTGCACGAACAGATCCTGTACGGCCGCAGGCTCCAGGTACTGGGTCAGGCCTTCCGCTACGACCACGCTCGGCACCGAGCCGTTCCAGGATGCGACGGCGACGAGCACATCCACCAGCCTTCGATTGCCGAGGTCCTCCTGGATCAGATGGAGGTTCCCCCTCGGACCCAGCTTCTCGATGCCTTTCGCCTTCCGGCTGATGGTCGCGGGCTGATCGATCTCGAAGAACTGCACCCCTGGGTACTCCGATGCGAGCCGCCATCCGAGCGTGTCGTATCCAGCGCCCAGGACCAGAACCTGGGTTGCACCTGATCCGATGCTCTCTCTGACCTGCCGCTCGCAGAAGGCCTTGCGGTGAGCGAAGGCCTCGTACTGTCCCGGCATCATCCAGTCGAAGGCCTCGTAGATGGCCACCGCCCATCGCGAACGGGCAAACCGGACGGCCCCTCGGCCGACCTCTCCGCTGGCGACAAGCAGCCTCGCCGTCACGTCGACGATCTCGGCCGGCAGGACCTCCTCCATGCCCGGCTTTGCCCCGAGAGAGATGACATTCAGAGCCACCTTGCGCGCAGTCTTGCTCGGCCTGTCACGGCTCATTCTTACTCTCGATCGAAACCATCATACGCGTCCGCACGTTCCGGCCCGGCCCGGCGGCTCGAGGTGAGGTGGTGGGTGGCGGCTCACAAGAAGTGCTGAATGGACTTTCCCTGGACCGGTCATTCACCAGTCTCAGGCACCGGTCATGCCGCGCCTCGTCCCCGCCTCGAGGAACGCGGCGAAGCTGATGTCAGCGGCGCCGCGGCCGGTAGTGCCTCGGCCGG
>JAJDNH010000098.1 GCA_022340775.1 Acidobacteriota bacterium | reverse complement strand
GGGCGGGCGCCCCTGCGACCGGACGGCCGCCGGGGTTAGGAGAAGACTCCCCCACCCGCCCAGATCCTTCGTCGCTCGGGGACTCGCTCCTCAGGATGACACGTGGTGGCGACTGGTAGGAGGCCCCGTAGGCGGGTGCTTCAGCGCCCGCCCCCGGCACCGTTGGGTGAACCCGGTGATACAACGACCCGCCGGAGCAGCCTGGGGGCGCGCCCTGAAGGACGCGCCTACCCAGAAGGGAGGGCGATCGGGGTCACCGGGCTGGTTGGAACGCGCGAACCCCCACCCGGGCAGGCGAGACGCCTGCCCCCACCAAAGAAGAGGTGCGGGGTGCTGCCAAGGCACACAGAGAAGTCTCTTGGGTGGGTTGGGGGAAAACCTAATTACTTAATCACTTAATGACTTATTCACCGTCGATCGTGCAGCTACCCGTGCAACCCCCCGCCTTCCAGAATCCCATTGATCCTCTCGACGACCTCCTCCGCGGAGGCGGGGCGGTCGTCGGGGTCGCTGGCGCAGAGGCTGACAATGAGGTCCCAGACCGGCTGCGGGGGCGGGTTGGAGAGGCTCTCGCGGGCCGGGAAGCGGTGCTCGTAGACGGCGATGATCATCTCGGCCGGGGTGGAGGCGTGGAACGGCGGCTTGCCCTCCAGCATCTCGAACAGGATCATGCCCAGCGAGTAGAGGTCGGAGCGCGCATCGGCGGTGCGGGCGTCGACCGCCTCGGGAGCGGCGTACTGCGGGGTGCCGAGGAAGACGTTGGCGGCGGTGAGGGCGACGTCGCCGACGGCGCGGGCGACGCCGAGGTCCATGACCTTGAGGCCGCCGCCCGGCACCAGCATGACGTGGCCGGGCTTGAGGTCGCGGTGGATGACGCCGTTCTCATGGGCGTAGGCGAGCGCGCCGGCGACCTCGCGGATGATGCCGAGCGCATCGTCGACCGCGAACATGCGCCCCGCCTTGAGGTGGTCGCGCAGGGTGATGCCGTTGACGAACTCCATCGCCAGGTAGAGGTCCTCGCCGTCCTCGCCCGCGTCGTAGACGCGCACGATCGAAGGGTGGCGCAGGCGCGCGCCCAGCGCCCCCTCCTGCAGGAAGCGCACGACGAAGGTGGTGTCCTTGCGGGTCAGCGGGTGCGGCACCTTGAGCGCGACCAGGCGGCGGTCGCCCTGCCGGTAGGCGCTGTAGGTGGTGGCGGCGCTGCCGCTGCCGAGAACGTCCAGGACTTCGTAGGGACCAATGCGGGAGCCGGGTTTCAGCACGGGGTACCTCGTCCGTTAAGGATAGCGCAGATGTGGGAGGTGGGATGAGGGGTTGGGAGGGTGTTCGAAGGGCGGGATGTTGGGGTTGGTGATTAAGTGATTGAGTGATTAAGTGATTAGGTTCCCCCGCCCACCCGGGAGGCGAGGAAGTAAGAAGGTGAGAAGGTCCCGCCCACCCGACCGGGGAAGGGAAGAGGAAAACGGGAAAAGGGAAACGCCCGAGCAGGAGGGAGCGGGGTTGGCGGTGCGGCGGGGATGCTCCGAGGCGATTGCAGGACGTGGGCGTGAGGGATGCGGAGAAGACCCGCCCGCCCAGATCCTTCGTCGCTCGAGGACTCGCTCCTCAGGATGACATGGGGGGTGTTGCGTGGTCGCTCCTCAGGATGACATGGGAGGACGGTCGGCAATGGGTCTCGTAGGCGGGTGCTTCAGCGCCCGCCCCCGGCGCCGTTGGGTGAACCCGGTGGCACAACGACCCGGCGGAGCAGCCTGGGGGCGCGCCCTGAAGGACGCGCCTACCCGGAAGGGGAACGCAACACGCGAGACGACCTGCGCCCACCCGGGAGGGGGGAAACGGAAGACGGAAAACGGGAAACGCCCGAGCGGGAGGAAGCAGGTGGTTGGCGCAATAGAAGAGTATCTCCGGGGCGATTGCAGAACGTGGGCGCGAGGGGTACGGAGAAGGGGTTCTCCAGAGCGTTGACAGGGGATTCTCCGAAATGCTCGGAGAAGGGTGCTTCCCGGCGATCGCGGGGGGAGTCCCCGAAACGATGGGAGAAGCGTCCGTTGGAGGACGGGGCCAGAGTTCTTCGGGCGCGAGGGGGAGCGTCTTCCGTCTTCCGTCTTCCTTTTCTCCTCCCAGGTGGAGGACTCCGTCACTCCTTCACTTCGTCACTCCGTCACTGGGTGGGCGGGTGGCCGGGATGCAGGTGATACCATGCCCGAAATGGCACTCGGAACCGAACTGGAGACGATCGCGCTGCCGGCCGCCGCCCTGCGGTACGTGCTGCACCAGAGGCCGATGCTGATCGCCTCAGACGGCTGGCTGCGTCGTCTGCACGTTCCGCAGGCCGTCCGCCTGCGGCTCGACGCCGTTCTGGGCGCCCGGCGCATCACCGCCGACTACTCGCGCATGATCCGGGCCGACTACGAGATGATCCGCCCGTACCTTCCGGAGCGGGCGGAGAGGATCCTCGACATCGGGTGCGGCATCGCCGGCCTCGACGTGCTTCTGTACGCCCACTACCGCGATCGGGGCCGCCCCGAGATGTACCTGCTGGACCGCACCGGTTCCGCCGTTCCCCGCTACGGCTTCGCGGACCGGGACGAGTTCTACAACGCGCTCGAGCTGTCCCGGCGCGTGCTGGTGGACAACGGCGTGCCCGCAGAGGCGATCCGGCTCCTGGACGTCGGCAAGGGGGACGAGATCCCCCAGGGGCCGCTGGATCTGGTGGTGTCGATCGCCTCGTGGGGGTTCCACTACCCGGTGTCGAGATACCTCGACGAGGTGCACCGCGCGCTCAACCCCGGCGGCTGTCTGATCCTGGACGTGCGGCTCGGCGAGGGCCAGCGGGAGCTCTTGGAGCAGCGCTTCGAGTGCGTCGAGACGATTCGGGCGGTGTGGAAGGACAAGGCCGAGCGCCTGCGGGCGGTGCGATGACGCGGGCCGGGCTGAAGCCGGCGGCGGGAGCACCACCGCGCCGGGGCGGGTAGGGAGGCGGCGCGCCGATGGCGAACGTGGTCTTCCTGCAGCGCGACCCGATCGAGTGGCTGGGGCTGATGTACCTGTCGTCCACGCTGAAGGCGAACGGCCACAACACGCGGATGGTGATCGACGCCCTGGAGCCGGAGGGGGCGCTGGAGGCAGCCCTCACCGAGCCCGCCGACCTGTACGCCTTCTCGCCGCTGGTCACCGACTTCCGGTGGACGCTGGATCAGGCGGCCAGCATCAAGGCGCGGCGGGACGTGCCGGTGGTGCTCGGCGGCACCCACGTCACCCTCAACCCGGAGGAGACGCTTGCCCATCCGGCGGTCGACGTCGTCTGCCGGGGTGAGGGCGAGGCTCCCCTGCTCGAGCTCGCCGAGGCGGTGGCGGAGGGGCGGGAGGTCGCCGGCATCGCCAACCTGTGGAGCAAGCACAACGGCTCGTTGGTCCGCAACGAGATGCGGGACCTGGTCACCGACCTCGACTCGCTGCCGCCGCCGGACCGCGACCTGTACGCGCACTACCCTCCCCTGCGGGCCCTCGGCAAGCGGCCGCTGCACATCGGGCGAGGATGCCCGTACGGCTGCACCTACTGCCACAACGCGCGCAAGCGGGAGCTGTACCGCGGCAAGGGCCCGTACCTGCGCTGGCGCAGCGTCGACAACGTGCTGGCCGAGGTCGAGGAGCTGGCGCGGGGGTCGTTCTTCAAGGTGCTTCACTTCGTGGACGACGGCTTCGGCCTCAAGGAGGACTGGCTGGTCGAGTTCCTGCCCCGCCTCGGCCGGATGTTCGAGCGCCGTCCGGCGATCTTCGCGAACATGCGCGCCGACATGGTCACCGAGGGCCTGTGCGCCGCGTTCCGCGACTACGGCGCCGACCGGTTCCGGCTGCGCATCGCGGTCGAGTGCGGGGACGAGCGCTACCGGCGGGAGGTGCTGCGCAAGACCATCTCCGACGCCGACCTCAAGCGTGCCGCCGAGCTGCTTCACTCAAGCGGCGTCGGCTTCGCGACCTACAACATGGTCGGGCTGCCGGGCGAGAGCCTGGACCAGGCCCTGAAGACGCTGCGCCTCAACATCGAGCTCAAGCCGCAGCACGTGTTCTGCTTCCTCTACCAGCCGTTCCCCGGCACCGACCTCGCCGACTACGCGGTCGAGTGCGGGAGCGTCGACGCCGCCACCCTGTCGGGCGCCGGCGCCGGAAACCGGGATTTCCTCGGGACCTTCGAGGGCCGCAGCCCGCTCAGGCAGGGCAACGGCTCCGAGCTCGAGAACCTGCAGCGCCTCTTTGCGCTGGTCGTGAGGTTCCCGGTGCTGCGGCCGCTGGCCGAGCGGCTGGTGCGGATCCGTCGCCTGGCGCCCGTGCTGCGGCTCGTCTACCAGGCGTACATCAGGGCGTTCGTGTTCTTCCGGCGGCGGGAGGATGCGTACTAGGGAGACCCACCCACCCGCCCAGTGACGGAGTGACGGAGTGATGGAGTGACGGAGGTCCCGTCCGCCCGGGGAGGACAAGAGATCCTCCCACCCGCCCAGATCCTTCGTCGGTCGCTACGCGTCCTCCTCAGGATGACACGGGGGTACGGTCGGCCATGGGTCCCGTAGGCGGGTGTTTCAGCGCCCGCCCCCGGCACCGGTGGGTGAACCCGGTGATATCAGGATCCGCCGGAGCAGCCTGGGGGCGCGCCCTGAAGGACGCGCCTACCCAAAAGAGATGGCGACCTGGGTGACCGAGCTGGCTGGGGCGCATGAGCCCCCGCCCGGGCAGGCGAGACGCCTGCCCCTACCAAAGAGATGAAGGTCGTTTCCGTGGTGGCGGCGGGCGTCCCGCCCGCCAGGGCGGGTGGGGACATGAACGGGCCGCCCAGCTCATGAAGGCCGAGGAGTAGACTCCGGGTCCCCAGACCGACAGGGGAGCACTTGCTCCACAATAGAACGGTTCCCGCGGATGAAGATGTCTCTGATTGATAAACTGGGTTGAGGACAACACCCGGAAGCTCTATAGTCGAGAAGAGTCGAAACAGGAGATCTGCAACATCTTTTGACCGGAGGTGAGAGCGTGAAGGTCAAGGGGAACATCATCAAGGCACGGCAGGTGTTCGTCGAGGAGCGGTACGGTGAGAAGGCGTGGAAGGACGTCCTCGCGACGCTCCCGGCAGATGACCAGAAGCTATTCGGAGGGATGATCCTCAACATCACCTGGTTCGATCTCAAAGCAGCGATGCGTCTCGACGAGTCCATCGTGCGGGTCCTCGGCAGAGGCGACAACCGGGTGTTCGAAGAGATGGGCCGCGCCTCGGCCCGGGAGAACCTCGGCGGGGTCCACAACAACCTCGTCACGCCAGGGGACCCGCAGGCCTTCATGAAGAAGGCGCAGCTGATCTACAGCTTCTACTACGACGTCGGCCACCGCACGTATGAGCCGACCGGCCTCAACAGCGGCACCATGACCACCCACGGCGCCGAGACGTTCTCGGCGACGGACTGCTCCACGGTCGTCGGCTGGTACAAGGAGGCGCTGGGGATGTGCGGCGCGACCGGCGTGCAGATCAAAGAGGTGAAGTGCCGCGCCCGCGGCGACAGCGTGTGCCAGTACGAGGTCGAATGGAGCTAGGACCCCACCCGACCGGAACCGCCAGACGTAAGACGCGAGATGCTAGACGGCCCCCTCCCGCCCGGGAGGGTGATGGGGGTTGCCAGGCTGGATGAACCGCACGAGCCCCCGCCCGGGCAGGCGAGACGCCAGGCCCTACAAAAACCACGAGCTCGCTTCTGTTGTAGCGGCGGGCGTCCCGCCCGCCGGGGTGGGTGGGTCATTTGCACCGGCCAAGCCTGGCGGTCCCGAGCGCCGCAAAGTGTCATCCTGATGAGCGAGCTTCGCGAGCGAAGAAGGATCTGGGTGGGTGGGTCCCCTCTTCTCCCGGGTGGGTGGTTGGAACCTCCTCGCTTCCTCACCTCCTCACTTTCTTACTTCCCGGTCGGGAGGGGGAGCGTTTCCCGTTTAACGTCTTCAGCTTACCTTCTTCCGGTGGGAGCAGGAAAACCTAATTACCTAATCACTTGGTAAGTTAATCAGTTTCCGAACGAGCGCGCTTGCTCCCACCTCTCCCCCTCCGGTGCAGCTCGCGGAGCAGCTCCAACGCTTCCCGATCCCACGTGACCTCGTCCGGGCCCTTGGGGGTCTCGAGGACCATCGGAACCTGCGCCAGGCGCTTGTCGCGGACGACGCGGGCGAACGTGCGTTCGCCGAGCCGGCCGAGGCCGATGCGCTCGTGGCGGTCGCGGTGCGATCCCAGCTCGACGTTGGTGTCGTTGAGATGAACGAGGTCCGGGGCAACGCGTCCGGTGGCGGCGGTGAAGCCGTCCCAGGTCTTGCGCCAGCCGGCTGCCGAGGCGATGTCGTGGCCGCTGCCCCACAGGTGTGCGGTGTCCCAGCAGACGCCGGTGCGCCCCGCGGGCAACGCAGAGAGCAGCGCGCCGAGCTCGTCCCAGGCGCTGCAGAGGACGGTGCCCTGCCCGGCAGTGACCTCGAGCAGCAGCCGCGGGCAACCGGCGGTGCGGCCGAGGACGCCGGTGAGCGCCGCCGCCGCACGCTCCAATCCGACCTCGGCCCCCTCGCCGCCGTGCGCACCGGGGTGGAGGACGACCCCGGCGAGCCCGAGGTCGCGCGCCCGCCGCAGCTGGTCCTCGAGCAGGGCGGTGCTGCGGGCCAGCAGCGCACGGTCGGCGGTGGCGACGTTGATCAGGTACGGCGCGTGGGCGAACGTGACGCCGTCCAGCCCCTCCTCGGCCGCCGCCTCGCGGAAGCGGCTCGCGGCGTCCGGCGTGATCGGCAGGCCCTCCCAGCGTCCCGGCGCCTGGGTGAAGATCTGCAGCGCCGTGCAGCCGAGCTCGTGCGCTCGCTCGACGGCCTTCCACACGCCGCCCGCGATCGAGAGGTGTGCACCGAGGGGAGGCGGTTGGGCCATAGGGAGATTGTAAGAGGTAGCCGGCTGGTGGGTCGTGAGGAGAGCTCCTCGCCCGGGCAGGAGACCCTCCCGCCCACCCAGATCCTTCTTCGGTCGCTGCGCTTCCTCATCAGGATGACACCTGGGGCGGCTGCCAACGGGTTCTGTAGGCGGGTGCTTCAGCGCCCGCCCCCGCACCACGGGGTGAACCCGGTGAGACAACAACCCGCCGGAGCATCCTGGGGGCGCGCCCTGAAGGACGCGCCTACCCAGAGGAGACAATACCGTCCCGCCCGCCGGGTGGGAGGGGGAGCGTTTCCCGTTTCCCGTTTCCCTTCCCCGGGCGGGCGGGCCTTCCTCACCTTCTCACCTCCTCACCTCCCGGCCGGGTGGGAGGGGGCCGTCTCGCGTCTTGCGTCTTGCGTCTTGCGTCTTGCTTCCCCCGGGTGGGCGGGGGCCGTCTCGCGTCTCGCGTCTCGCGTCTTGCGTCTTGCGTCTTGCGTCTTGCGTCTTGCTTCCCCCGGGTAGGTGGGGGCCGTCTCGCGTCTCGCGTCTCGCGTCTTGCGTCTTGCTTCCCCCGGGTAGGTGGGGGCCTCCGTCACTCCATCACTCCGTCACTCCGTCACTGGCCTGAGCGGGTGGGTGGCCCCCGGGAAGCCCGGCCCGCCCGGCCCGGTTAAACCCCATTGGTGGACGTCTCGTATCTCTTACTTGGGCCATCGGCCCCGGGATCTGTCGAGATGTCCGAAACTCGATCCACCTAAGGAGGCGAACGTGAAGACTGCCCTGAAGAGCTTCGCCCTGGCGCTGCTGGTCCTCGCCCTTGCGGCGGGCACCGCCGGTGCCGCCGACAACCCCCCGCTGCTGCTGCAATCCCCGAGCATCAGCGCCACCCAGCTGGTGTTCGCGTACGGCGGCCAGATCTGGATCGCCCCCCGCGACGGCGGCGAGGCGCACCGCCTGGTGACCGGCACCGACCGGCTCAGCGGCCCGATCCTCTCGCCCGACGGCAGCAAGGTCGCCTACACCGGCGACTACGACGGCAATCGCGACGTGTACGTGGTGCCGGCGGCCGGCGGCGAGCCGCTCCGCCTGACCTTCCACCCCGGCGACGACGTCGCGCTCGGCTGGACCCCCGACGGCAGCCGGGTGGCGTTCCGCTCGTCGCGCAAGAGCTACTCCGACCCCGAGCAGATGTACACGATTCCCGCGACCGGCGGCTTCCCGACCGAGGTGCCGCTGCCGCGCGTGCAGCAGGCGTCCTACTCGCCCGACGGCACCCACCTCGCCTACCAGCCCAACTTCCAGTGGCAGCCGGCGTGGAAGGGCTACCGCGGCGGCCAGTACCGCACGATCTGGATCGCCAACCTGGCCGACTCCAGCGTCGTCAAGGTGCCGCAGAAGGGCGGCTCCAACGACGGCAACCCGATGTGGGTCGGCGACTCGGTGTACTTCCTGTCCGACCGCGACGGCTCGATCGCGCTTTACGCCTACGACATTCCGACCAAGCAGGTGCGGACCGTCGTTGCCAACAAGGGAACCGACTTCTGGTCGGCATCGGCGGGGCCGGGCGCGATCGTCTACGACCAGCTCGGCGCGCTCTACCTGTACGACCTCGGTACCAAGACCAGCCGCCGCATCCACGTTCACCTGGCCGCCGACATGCCGCAGCTGCGGCCGCACTTCGTCAAGCTCAATCCCAGGCGCGACGTCCGGAACGCCGACATCTCTCCGACCGGCAAGCGCGCGGTGATGGAGGCGCACGGCGAGATCTTCACGATCCCGGCCAAGAAGGGCGACATCCGCGACATCACCAACACCACCGGCGCGGCCGAGCGCAACCCGGCCTGGTCGCCGGACGGCAAGTGGATCGCGTACTTCTCGGACGCCTCCGGCGAGTACGAGCTGTACCTGAAGAACCAGGACGGCCTCGGCAAGGCGAAGGTCATCAGCCTCGGCAGCCCGCCGTCGTTCTTCTACAACCCGACCTGGTCCCCCGACAGCAAGAAGATCGCCTACTCCGACAAGCGCCTGAACCTGTGGTACGTCGACATCGACGGCGGCAAGCCGGTGCTGGTCGACACCGACCGCTACGACTCGCCGGAGCACGAGTTCGACGTCCAGTGGTCGCCCGACAGCGGCTGGCTGACCTACACCAAGCTGCTGCCGAGCCAGCTGCACGCCGCCTACGTGTACTCGCTCGGCGACAAGAAGGTCACCCAGGTCACGGACGGCATGAGCGACGCGCTGTTCCCGGTGTTCGACAAGAGCGGCAAGTACCTGTACTTCACCGCCAGCACCAACGTCGGCCTCTCCTCCGGCTGGCTCGACATGAGCAGCCAGGGCCACCCGCAGACCCGCGCCGTGTACGCCGCCGTGCTGCGCGCCGACCTGCCGTCGCCGATCCCGCCCGAGAGCGACGACGAGAAGGTCGAGGAGAAGAAGCCGGAGAAGAACGGCAAGGAGACCGCCAAGGAAGAAAAGAAGGAAGGCGGCGAGGAAGAGAAGGCCGAGGAGGGTGAAAAGGAGAAGAAGGAGCCCGAGAAGGTCACGATCGACTTCGACGGGCTCGATCAGCGGATCGTCGCGCTGCCGATCGAGGAGCAGCGCTACCAGGGCCTGTTCGCGGGCAAGGAAGGCACGCTGTTCCTGTTGGCGGGCCCGGTGGTGAACATGGAGTACGGGCCGCCGAGCTGGACGGTGACGCGCTTCGACCTCAAGTCGCGGGAGACCAAGCCGGTGGTCGACGGGGTGTCTGACTTCGCGGTCTCGGCCAACGGCGAGAAGGCGCTTTACCTGGCCGGGTCGTCGTGGTTCATCGTCGACGCCGGCGGCGAGGCCAAGCCGGGCGAGGGCAAGCTGGACACCAGCGACCTCCAAGTGTGGGTCGACCCGCGCGCCGAGTGGCGGCAGATGTACAACGAGGTGTGGCGCATCGAGCGCGACTTCTTCTATGACCCCAACCTCCACGGGCTCGACCTGGCGGCGGCCGAGAAGGCCTACGCCCCCTACCTCGCCGGCATCACCAGCCGCGGCGACCTCAACGTGCTGTTCACCGAGATGACCGGCAACCTGTCGGTCGGCCACACCTTCATCCGCGGCGGCGCGATGCCCAAGGTGAAGCAGGTGCCGGTCGGCCTGCTCGGCGCCGACTACACGATCGACCACGGCCGCTACCGGTTCTCCAAGATCTACAACGGCGAGAACTGGAACCCCGACCTCACGGCGCCGCTGACCCAGCCCGGCGTGAACGTCAAGCAGGGTGAGTACCTGCTGGCCGTCAACGGCCACAACCTCGACGCGAGCACGACCAACCTGTACAGCCTGTTCCTCGGCACCGCCGGCAAGCAGACCGTGATCCGGGTCGGATCGAAGCCCGACGGCAGCGACGGCCGCGACGTCACGGTCGTGCCGGTGCCCAGCGAGCGCGAGCTGCGGCACCTGGCGTGGGTCGAGGGCAACCGCCGCAAGGTCGACGAGCTGTCCGGTGGTCGCATCGCCTACGTCTACCTGCCGAACACCGGGCGCGGCGGTTTCGTCAGCTTCAACCGCTACTTCTTCGCCCAGGCCGGCAAGCAGGCGGTCGTCCTCGACGAGCGCTTCAACCACGGCGGCCAGCTCGCGGACTACATCATCGACGCCCTCAAACGGGTGCCGATGTCACGGGTGATGGGCCGCGAGGGCAAGGACTACACCGAGCCGGTGGCCGCGATCTTCGGCCCCAAGGCAATGATCATCAACCAGTTCGCCGGCTCCGGCGGCGACGCGATGCCGTGGTACTTCAAGCGCACCGGCATCGGGCCGCTGGTGGGCGTGCGCACCTGGGGCGGCCTGGTCGGCATCGGCGGCTACCCTCCGCTGATGGACGGCGGCATGGTGACCGCTCCGCGTTGGGGGCTTTACGGCCTGCACGGCAAGTGGGAGGTCGAGAACCACGGGATCGCCCCCGACGTCGAGGTGTGGCAGGACCCGGCGCTGGTGCGCAAGGGCCACGACCCACAGCTCGAGCGGGCGGTGGCGGTGGTGCTGAAGCAGCTCGAGGAGCACCCGCTGCCGACCTACAAGCGGCCGCCGTTCCCGGTGTACAAGCATCCGTTGCCCAAGGAGAAGTGACTAGGTTATTGAGTGATGAGGTGATTAGGTTTCCCCCGCCCACCCGGGAGGAGGGGAAACGGAAAACGGGAAACGATAGACGCCAGACGGCCCCCGCCCACCCGGAAGAGGTGGGCGGGGGTTTTCTTGTTGTGCCGAACAGGGCGGATGTCGGCAATGGGTCTCGTAGGCGGGTGCTTCAGCGCCCGCCCCCGGCGCCGCTCGGTGAAACCCAGGGACACAACAGCCTGCCGGAGCGTCCTGGGGGCGCGCCCTGAAGGACGCGCCTACCCGGAAGGGGAACGCAACACGCGAGACGACCTGCGCCCACCCGGGAGGGGGGAAACGGAAGACGGAAAACGGGAAACGCCCGAGCGG
>JAJDNH010000097.1 GCA_022340775.1 Acidobacteriota bacterium | reverse complement strand
TCGGCCGAGTGAGGCATTCCCGCTACGGCGTGCGGTCAGGAGCTTATCCGCTGACTACGGCTCAGGACTTCCCTGGCCCGCGCCTTGGCGCGCTTCAGCTCCTCGGGCGCCTCCGCTTCAGGGACCACGTGCCAGCTCACGGACTGCCGGATAACGAGCTTCTCGAGCTGCTCCCACAGGTTCCGGTGCCGGACCGGCGTTCCGTCCTGCGTCCGCCAGCCGCGCCGCCGCCATGCGGCCATCCATGTGCAGGCACCGTCCCTGAGATAGCCCGACGTCGTGTAGAGCTGGACCTTGGAGGACCGTTTCAGGAGGCGCAATCCCTCGATGGCGGAGAGGATGTGCAGCTGGTTCGCGGAGCAGTCTTCCACTCGGCGCGCGGTCTCGCGTTCGGTGCCGCGCCAGCGGAGCAGAGCGGCCCAGGCGCCGGCGCGGAGCTTGCCGGAAAACGCGATCGCCACGAAGAGGTGAACAGCGTCGGCGTCGTCGAGCGGCAGCTCGGGCCGCCCGATGACCGCCGAGGCGAGGGCATCGGCTCGTTCGTTGAAGGGATCGCCCGCATGACCCTTGACCCACCGCCATGACACCTGATGCCGCTCGAGCTCGGCAGCCAGAGCCTGCCACAAGTCGCGGTTCATGACCTCGGTGCGGGAGGCGGTCTTCCAGCCGTTGGCACGCCAGCGTTGGAGCCACTCGGTGATTCCTCGTCGTACGTACTCAGAGTCCGTGACTAGGTCTACACGGTGTGGGCGGTCCAGGAACCTCAACGCCTCGAGAGGCGCGGTCAGTTCCATCCTGTTATTCGTGGTCCGGTCCCGGCGTCCCGACAGCTCCTGCGGCTCGTGACCTGGGCGCAGCAGGATGACCGCCCACCCACCCGGTCCCGGATTGGGACGGCAGCCACCATCGGTGTAGATCGTGACCTGAGGTAGGGTAGGTGAGCTCACGAACCTCCTGCTGCGCGCCGACTCTACCAGAGCACCGCCATGCGCGCTCGGGTTGCGGTATCATCCGTCGTTACGGACTGGGCCGGGGGGAAATGACCGACTGGACACCAACATCGTGGCGGGACAAGCCAGCAAAGCAGCAGCCGATCTACCCGGATGCGTGTGATCTCGAAGAGAATGTGCGGGAGCTGTCGGCGCTGCCGCCTCTCGTGACGTCGTGGGAGATCGAGAGCCTGCGGGAGCAGCTGAGCGAAGCCGCGGCAGGGAGGCGTTTCCTGCTTCAGGGTGGTGAGTGCGCCGAGGGTTTCGCGGACTGCGAGTCGACCGCGATCACGAACAAGCTCAAGATACTGCTGCAGATGAGCCTTGTGTTGACTTTCGGTCTCAAGCGCAAGGTAATCCGGGTGGGGCGCTTCGCGGGCCAATACGCCAAGCCCCGGTCGGCAGAGCTCGAAACACGAGACGGAGTCGCCCACCCGAGTTACCGCGGGGACCTGGTCAACGGTGCAGAGTTTTCCGCCGAATCTCGGATTCCCGACCCTCGGCGCCTGCTCCGCGGCTATGAGCGTGCAGCGTTGACCCTCAACTTCATTCGCGCCCTGGTTGCCGGCGGCTTTGCCGACCTGCACCACCCGGAGTACTGGGACCTGGAGTTCGTTCACCACTCCCCGCGGGCCAAGGAGTATCAGCAGATCGTCGAGTCCATCGGAGACTCTCTGCGCTTCATGGAAACCCTGGCCGGGGCCCAGATTGGCGAGATGAGCCGGGTGGATTTCTTCACCAGCCATGAGGGTCTCCACCTCCTGTACGAGCAGGCGCAGACGCGGCGGGTTCCGCACCGTGAGGGTTGGTACGACCTGGGTGTTCACTTTCCGTGGATTGGAATGCGGACCGCGGAGCCAGACGGCGCACATGCGGAGTTCTTCCGCGGGATTCGCAACCCGATCGGCATCAAGGTTGGCCCTCCGATGGCTCCGGAGTCGCTGCTGGAGCTGCTCGACATCCTCGATCCGGATCGGGAGCCGGGGCGGATCACTCTGATCCATCGGTTCGGCAACGAGCTCATTGCCGATCGCCTGCCGTCGCTCATCGATGCCGTGCGGAGCGCCTCGCGCACCGTGCTCTGGTCCTGCGACCCGATGCACGGCAACACCGAGGCGGTCGACAACGGGCTCAAGACGCGGAGGTTCGAGAACATCCTGTCCGAGCTGGAGCAGGCGTTCGATATCCATGCCGAGATGGGCAGCTACCTGGGTGGCGTCCACCTCGAGCTGACGGGCGACAACGTTACTGAGTGCGTTGGCGGTGCTCGCGGGCTGTCGGAGGTCGACCTGACCCGTGCCTACCGGTCGCGGGTGGATCCACGCCTGAACTACGAGCAAGCCTTGGAGACGGCCATGCTGATTGCCCGCAAAATGGCGAAGATGAACGGCAGGGCTTGAACGGGCTCGCAGTGCTGCTGACCGAATTCACCTGAACGCAGAACCGCGGCTGTAGACTGGGTTTGTGACTCTCGATCTGCCGCCGGAGGCACTGCCGCTGCTCGGGCTCGCAACTGTCCTGGTAGCGACCGTGGCGTTTCTGATCCTGGGGCTGCGGGGATCGGTAGGCAGCCTGCGGAAAGTGGAGCCGGCTTTCGATCCCGGCTCGACGCGGATTTCCGGCGTGCTCGTCCGTTGGTTGGAAGGCCGGTCTCGCGGCTTCGGGTTTCGCTACCGTCTCCAGCCCTCAACCAACAACTCTCCAGGAGCTGCGCTGCTGGCGGCGCATGTCGTGGCGGCGTTCGACTGGAAGGCCGTCGAGGTCGGACACGGCCCCCAGCTGCTGAACCTCGGGACCTTTGCTCTTGTTCAGCTCGGCCTGTTGCACGACGCTGAGATCGGGGATCCCGATCTGGACCGGAGGTTGCGGTTTGCGGCCACGAGCGAGATGGAACTGGTCGTTGCGTTCGGGGGCGACTCGCCACGAGCAGCCCTGCGCCAGCTGGCCGACGCCGTGAATTTTCACAGCATTGTTGTTCACAGAGGTAGTTGCAGGGTTCAGTGGTCGCCGCGCGACGCCTCGCTCGACGACTCACCCGATGTCGTTCGCGAGCGGATGGCCCGGGTTGCCGAACTCTTGACCTCTCTCGGCGTCTCTCCGGGGTTTCCGTCCTGAAGTTGGTGAGAGTAGACACTTCGTGAATCCCGGCGAGAGAGACATGTTCTCGCTCAGCGGCCAACCATCACGTGCCGTGGCGGCGATGCCTGGGGGGCGTCATGTCCTCGCTGTGGCCTGTGTCTCAGAGAGGGTACAATTCATGGGCTGCCATGGGCTGTGATCATCGTTCGGGTTCCCGTGTTGCCGCGTTCATGACGATCGTGGTGACTGTCTGCGCGGTTGCTGGAGCAGGGCCGTGGAGTCAGGTGCCGCGAGCCGTCTCCCGTCTGCAAACGCGGCCTCACGATCCCGAAGCTACACGCGTTCTCGCGGCGGCGGAGGTCTCACTGGTGACCGAGGCCAGGGCGGGCCACCTCGCGGCGGTGAGGGCTCTTCTGGAGGCGTACGATGATTTGGTGTCCCCTTTGGACGGCTCTGAGGAACGGGTCCGTCGCCTGCACCGGACGGTGGCGAAGGCCTTGACGGAGTATGGCACGAGGGTGAAGCCGATCGACCAGCGTGCCGCAGCCACCTCGTGGAGAGTCGCGGCGGAAGTCGATCCCGACAGCGAGGCTGTAGCTCTTCTCAGAGGTCTGGTGCTGCCACCTGCCGACAAGACGGGCGGCCAGACGTGGATCTCACCAATCGACGGCTCTCAAATGGTCTGGCAGCCACCGATGCGGTTCCTGATGGGCTGCACCAAGGGAGACCACGCCTGCTCCGACGACGAGAAGTACCTGCGTTGGGTCAATACCGCGGGTTTCTGGATGGATCAGACCGAGGTTACAAATGAACGCTACCGCCTTTGTGTCCAGGCACAGGCGTGCTCCGTCCCGCTGGACAAAGTTGGGTTCTCGGATCCCGGGAAGAGTAACTGGCCCGTAGCCGGAGTGACCTTCGAGCAGGCAACACAGTTCGCCAGGTGGGCGGCCCGCCGGCTTCCGAGTGAAGCCGAGTGGGAACGAGCGGCGCGCGCTCAGCATCCCCAGGCGCGGTTCCCCTGGGGTTCGTCGCGCCTTCGGGACCGCGCCAATCTCTACGGCACGGATGGGGCG
>JAJDNH010000094.1 GCA_022340775.1 Acidobacteriota bacterium | reverse complement strand
TTGCGATGGCCGTCTTGTCAGAGAGGGGGATCGAGGGCTCAGCCCGAGTGGGAAGACGGCGCTCGGCGATCAGATACCCCCGTATGGGAGAGGAGAGACCACGATGAAACACAAGACGACACTGGGCGTCGGATGTCTGGTTCTTGCAGCCATGCTCCTGGCGGTTCCACCGGCCTCGGCGGGCCTGTACTTCGAACAGACCGTGACCAGCGGAGGGCACGGGCGCGGTATGAACATGACGGTCGAGGGGTGGGCGGAGTCCGGCAAGGCCAAGATCCTGTACGAGAGTAGTAACAACCCGATCCTCCACAAGGGCGACTACCTCCTTACCCTCGATGGAGGCAAAACGGTCTACCTGGTCGATCCCAAGAACAAGACCTACTCCAAGTGGAACATGGAGGAGTTGTTCGCCTTCATGAACCGGCTCGGCCAGTCGACCGGCGGCATGGTCAAGATCGAGTTCCAGGATCCTCACAGCAAGACGCTGCTCAGCGAGCCGGGCGGCAGCGTTCTCGGCCACGCGACGACGCATTACAAGTGGGATTCGGGATTCACGATGGACGTGAAAGTGGCGTTCATGCACACCAGGGACCGTCTCGACACGGTGACCAGCGCCTGGGTGACGAAGGACGTCTTCGACCCGGGCCTCTTCGCCTGGCTGCGCGCCACGGTACCGACGACCGGGAACCACAATCTCGACAAGATCCTGAGGAACACCACTCGGATCGTGGGCAAGGGCCTGCTCCTGAAGATGGACCAGACGACGACCACGACCAACAAGAAGGGCAAGCAGCGTACGTCGACCACGCACTTCGAGGTCACGAAGCTGGTTCAGGAGAACGTCGACGACTCCATTTTCGCCATGCCTCCCGGATACTCGGAAGTGCCGTTGATCCCAGAGATAGGTGCTTCATCGGGCCAGAACGGCAACGGCACGGGGCACGGAGCGCAGGAGAAGGAACACAAGAGCCCCATGAGCGCGCTGAAAGGACTCTTCGGCAAGAAGCGCTAGCTCGCCCAGACTGGCTGGGGAATGGCTGCCAGGGCTGCCAAGGGGCCGCGCGGCACAACGTCCTACTTGGCCACGATCGACACCGCCGCGCCGAGATCCAGCGCTGCACCGTCCCAGGCTCCGTCAACCAACGGGACGCCGGCTTGCACCAGGATCTGACGCACAACTGACGGTGAAACGGACGGATCGAGGCTCCTGATCAGCGCCGCCCCGGCCGCCGCGAACGGCGCTGCCATCGATGTACCGGACCACGTACCGAACCGTCCCTCGTCGAGCGCTCCGTAGACGTTCTCGCCCGGGGCAGCGAGCGGCACCCTGGGGCTCCTGTTGGCGAACGACGCCAGCCCCGTGCCGCCGTTGTTGAGGGCGGTGACCGGCAGCACGCTGCTGTCGGTAGCCGGGAAGGAGAGCGTCGTCGCGGCGTCGTTTCCTGCCGACGCCACCACCACGATCCCCATCGACTGGGCCCGCTGGAGTAGGAGATCGATAACTCTGGACCGTGCGTGGTAGGTCAACGAGAGGTTGATCACGTCGACCCCCCGGTTGATGGCGTCAGCCAGCGCCAGCGCCAACGAGAACGCGGTGCCGCCCCCATCGTCGTCGAGCACCCGATATGGCAGGATCTCGGCACCGGGAGCCGCGAGCGCCACGATCGAGGCAACGAACGTCCCGTGACCGGCAGCCTCGTCCACCAGACCGTTCCCGTCCTCGTCGATGCCGTCACGGGTTTCCCACGGCGAGGTGTCACCGTCGATCAGATCCAGCCCGCCCGCCAGGATATGGCCGGCCAGGATCGGGTTGCACGGGTCCACGCCGGTGTCCATGACCGCGACCACCACACCGCTGCCGTCTGCTCCGGCGAGTGCCGGCGTCAGGTCGACCTGCGCCACCGCCGCCTGCCCGCGGTACTTCTGTTGGATCGGGAACCTGTCAACGACCGGGAACCGCTTCCGGGAGCCTTCGGGGTCGCGAAAACGGTAGTTGGGCTCGACCGCAACGACGTCCGGATCTGCCTTCACCGCAGCCAGAAGCTCATCGTCGAGCTCCTGCTGCCATCGGACGAGAACCCCGAAGGTGCCGATCATTCCGGTCACCTCCGCGCCATGCCGTGCCGCCACCACGTCGGGGTCGGCGCCGTCTACCAGGATGAGCAACGCTTCGTGAGGTTCGAACTCCTGGCCTTTGATGGTCGGCGGCGCCGGGTTGTCCGCTCGCACCGACCGCGCGAGTAGGTCGCCGGCCGTGTTCAGGAGCGCCCGGATCTGCACCGTCCAGCCCGGCCGGATGTCCAGCGCCGAGTCGGCATCGCCCTCGAACCGGGTCGTGGTCTGCAGCACAACGTTGCGGCCATCGTCCAGCGACAGCAACGTTGTCGTGACCGATGCCACCGTGCCGTCGATCTCTCGGTACCCCTGGCCGTCATCCTCCTCTCCCTGGAGCTCGATCCGCACGGCAACGTACTTCCCGGCGCCGGAGTAGGCGGCCTTGACTTCCAAGAACTGGCCCACGCTGAGGTCGGAGTACGAAGAAAGCGGGCTCTCGTATGCGGTCGAGCTCGTGACCCGGTAGGTCCGCCCGTCATCGAATGAGAAACCGTCGGGTGGCAACATCCCAGTCACCAGTCCCTCGGCATCGAACTCGACGTCTCCGTCGCAGGAGCCGCATCCACCACCATCTTCGCCGCCGCCGTCACCGCCTCCGTCGTCCCCGTGGAGCTCCACCTGGCTGGCGGTCAAGACCCTACCGTCCAGCTGTCCCGTCGCGGTCACCGAGTCGCCCCCGGACAGGCCGTCAAGTGACTCGACTCCCTTGAAGACAGTCCCCTCGGTCACCACGACCTGGTACTCCCCGTCCTCCTGAGTGTGCAGGGAGAAACCGTCCTCGGTGACGTCTGCAATGACGCCTTCGAGAGCCGTATCGGACTCGAGCGCGAGCGACCTGAGAACGCCGGCACCTGTGAGGGGCCCCTCTGCCGATGGCCCCGTGAGCTCCGAGGTTGCTGAGCCGACAGTTGCTGCGGCCGCTTGCGTGCACAGTGGGGGCTGCGCCCGGGCGCGTCCGACGGCCCGTCGCGCCACACTGACACGAGTGACACGGACCACCGTTCGAGACGAGCCCACCCCCGTCGTGCCGACCACACGTACGACGTCTCCCCGCGCGATCCGCGGCCCGAACCACTCCGTATTCGGATCGATGCGGAGGACCACGCCTCCTTCGAGGTCCACCTCGGCCGGCAAACGGAGAGCCGTCACCGTCCCTTCGAGTATCACCGTGCGGTGCTGACGCTCTCGGAGGGATGCCGCACCAGCCCAGGCGGCAAGTATGACGCCAGCAACGGCGACGGTCACGATCGTGGCGCGGCTGCGGTTCATGATGTCTCCCAAGGTCTCATGTCGCCGTACAGATGGAAGATTCCCCACGTTGCGGGATGTGGATCGAGCTCCGTGACAGCGGTCACGGCGTCGCGGTAGGCGCGCGCCGGATCGCCGGCATCGCGCAGGCTGCGGTGCAGCTCGGTTCCAAAGACAAAGGCAACCTCGTCCCGCACCGCTCCGGTCGCTCCGATCACCGTTCGGACCCCGCCTGCGACCAGCGCCTGCAGGAAACCCGCATAGTGATCCCCGCCCCGTGGTCCCATGCGCAGGCCGGAGCACACCCCAAAGGTCACCACATATGCCGAAAGGCGCGTAGCGGCGACATCATGTACGGTGACGTAGCCGTCGCTCAGCCTGAGGCCGGAGGCCGACGGACTGCCGTCGAGGAACACGGCGTGGCCCGCCAGATGGACCAGCTCGTAGTCGGTCAAGACGGACAGAAACTCGCGCCGCCCGGCCGTTTCGACGACCGTGGCGTCCGGAAGCACCTCTCTCAACCGCCGGATCTCCTCTCCTATCATCGGCAGCCTTTCGTCCGGCGCCCCGGTGAGCGCCACTCTTTTCGGCCGCGCTTGTGGCTGGCGCAGGAGGCGGACGGCCGCCGCCGCCCCGGGCACCAGCGTCAACGGCCCCAGTAATCCCAGCCGTTCCGAGCCGGCGACCGGCAGAGCGGCCCACGGAAGGTGGAAGAGGCCGTCCTGAGGCGCCAACCACAGCGGCCCGTTCCCCGAAGCGGCGACCGGGCCGAGCAGCAGCTCACTCAGACGGTTCAGACGTTGATCGAAGACGCGCCGCGAGGCGGCAGGAGCGCCCTCGGCCGTCCAGGCGTGTGCATCGAGGTGAAAGCGGGTCGATGCCACGAGCCGTCGGATCTCCTGAGCCACGCCGCGTCGCCGCTCCACATGCAGGGAGTTGGACGAGACGGCGAAGATCACTAGGTCGTCCGCCCCCAAGAAGTACTCGACGTACCGGTCGCCGGACGGCAGCAGCCGCGTGAGGTCGTCGATCACATCCGGTCTCTCGCCAAGCCCCAGGCCTAGCTCCGGGTGACGCCGGGCCAGCTCTGTCTCCACCAGCCGCAGCTCGTCGTCGAGAGCACGAATGGCGCCAGCGGCCTTCAAACCCGAGCGCCGAAGCCTTTGCTCACTGTCGCCCTCGGCCTCACGCAGCAGAGTAGAGAGGCGGCGCCTGAGCTCCTTCCAGCGGCGAATCTGCGGATCGTCTCCCCTGTCCGCACGGCGACCAAGCTCGTTGACGAGCCAACCGGCTCTCATCCTGTTCACCGTCTCGAGCGCCTTCTTGCGGTCGGCCCTGCGGCCCCGGTCCAGGAGCGCCGTCAGCAGGTCGACATAGACCTCTCCGCGAAGAGTGAGAAAAGCCTCCTGGTCCGCGGCAGCCGCCAGGCGCCCGTTGAGCAGGTCGGCGTAGTGAGCAGCCCTCGTCAAGGCGGCGATTGCCCGCTCCGGCTCACATCTACCGATCGTGTGCCAGGCGATCAGCCTCGCCCACGGTGAAACACCTCGCGCCGTGGCAACTTCCCGGGCGAGCCGACGGGCCGCCCGTGGACGACCCCACTCCAGGGCCCGGCGCGCTGCCCAGGCGAGCGCCACCCATCCCCTCTGCCGAAGCCCGGCCTTGTGAAGACGACGAGCAGCGGCGGCCACGGTTCGAGGATCGCAGCTGGGGTCGAGCTGCGCGACATCGCTCAGCAGGAGATCACGCGCCATCGCGTAGCGGCTCCCTGAGAGCTCCCGAAGAGCGCGGCGCCAGGCGCCAAGTTCGCCTTCGGCCGCCATCACCACGGCCTCCAGCCGCCGTCCCCGCAGGATCTCCCTCTCCAGCCCCGTTCCGTGGGCCATCGGTACTGCGTGTGCCAGGCGGCGGCGAGCCCTGCCGGCATCGCCGAGACCGATCTCGGCCTCCGCGAGGTCCAGCTCGACCACCACCTCGACGCCGGCGTCGCCCGAGCTGCGCGCGGCTTCCGCCACCTCCTGCCAACGCGCAAGCGCCTCATCGACCCAGCCGGCGCTGAACTCCGCTTCGGCCCGGTTGAGCTCTGCCTGGAGGGCCACGGCGGGCCACCCGCAATCTGTGGCCGCCTTTGCAATCCGGCCGTACTCGGCCACTGCCTCGCGCAACCGTCCTTCCGCCACCCAGACATTGGCCAGATTGGCCTCGGTCAAGAGACGGCGAAGCGATCCCGCCGGGAGCGTTCGGCACGCCTGCCGCCACAGCCCGCGGGCCGTCGCCACCCGGTCAGCTGCGTCCTCGGCGCAGCCGAGGTTGATCAGGACGGCAGCGCCTCTCTCACGGTCTTTACGAGCACCAAAGTTGCCGCTGAGCCGCTGTGCGAGGGTGCGCGCCTTCCGGAGGTCCAGCCGCTCACCGTACAGATCGATCAACGGAATGGCCGCCCGGTCGGCCTGCTCCGCCAAGCCGCGGCGGCGCAGGATCCGTGCCGCCGTGCCAAGGTGCCTCTCGGCAGCCTCCGCCTCTCCAGCGAGGTAAAACGCGATGCCGGCCGCCCAATCCACCCAGCCGCTGAGCTCCGCCGGGGCATGTCCCGGAAGCTCTCTCGCCCATCGGCGCGCCTCACCGGGCTCACGCCGAACCAGCTCCTCGGCGAACCGCCGCAGGGCCTCACCGGCGGCGACCGGATCGCCCTCGTCAAGGGGACGCCGGACGACTGGCGGCAGTCCCACGGTTCTAGCCGTCATCAGCTTCGCCGAGGAGAAGGGATAGGAAATCGATCCTATGCTCTTGAAGCCACCAGGTACCGCGGTAGACACCGCCAGCAAGGTGCTCGAGATGGAACTCGCCGAACTCGTCGATCGGTCCCTCGGCCGCCACCCCTGACTGTTCCCCCAAAACGACCCTGCCGCGGCCGGCCGGCTCTCCCCGTTCGTCCGTGACCTGGCCGTGAACGTCGAACCGCGAACCACCTTGGGGCAGCACCTGCAGCAACACACGGTACGGGCCGGCCTCGAAGTCGAACATCTGGACCGCCCCGGCCGGTCCGCGCACCGCCGCGATGGCCGGCTCGACGGCGGACGAAGACCGCAGGCGGCCGGTCAACACCGCGCGACCCGAGGCCGGACCGAGCTCACGAAACAGCGAGCTCAGAACGTGGAGCTCCCTGGCGTCGACTTGCTCACGCTCGAGCTCGTCCAGATCGGCCAACAGAAATTCCCAGCGACTGAGGTCCTGCCGGCATTGTTCACATCCAGCCAGATGCTCACGCTCGGCCGCCGACCCGTTGCCGCCGAAAACCGCCAAAGCCCGTTCATCGCTCAGGTGCGTCATCTTTCCCTTCCACCTACCAGTGACCTGGATCACATGATCGAGACATCTCGAGCAGGATCTTCTTCAGGCGGCGGAGACAGCGCCGGCGGATCGGACCTATCGACGAGGGCGCGAGACCTTCACTGGCCGCTACATCCTCGTAGGAGTCACGGGGCTCGTTGAGGTCCAGGCGCTGGATCAGGCGCCGACACCGTTCGTCAAGCCGGAACAGCGCCTGACGCACCTGCGCCAGCCGTTGATGCCTTTCAAGAGCCTCCTCCGGAGTCCGATTGTCGACTGCCGACCACGGATGCAGCTCGTCGCCGGGCCGGCGCCGGCGGATGACCTCCTTGGCCTGAAAGCGGGCTACGCCGGCCAGCCAGCCCGGTAGCTTCTCCGGTTCACGAAGACGGTCGAGCCCCTGCAGCGCCACGAGCGCCACACGTTGCAAGACGTCACGGGCCTCCTCCACGTCGCAACCGGTTCTCCGCGCGACCGCCTTCACGACCGGGCCGTATCGTACCCACAACTCCACCCACGCCGCCTCGTCGCCGGCCAGGCAGGCCTTCACGAGGTCGCGGTCTCGAGCGCGCGCCGAGGCCCAGCGGTTGGGATCGCGTCTCACCTGAAGAGTATTGCAGACCCCACGCAGCTCTCAGCTCCCTCAGGCTCGAGCCTACCGTGACGCGAATCACAGCGACTCGGAGGGGACATGTCTCTTTGACCATATGTAGAGACACTACCTACCGGCTCGCACCTGCGAAGCCGAAAGGGGGGAACTCATGAGGATGAGATCAATGTTCAAAATAGTCGGATATGCCGCGACGGCCGTGCTCCTGATTTCCGGTCAGGCTCGGGCTCAGACCGGCGACCAGTGGAAGATCCTCGGCTGGAACGACCTCGGCATGCACTGCATGGACGACAGCTACGACGTGTTCTCGATCTTGCCACCCTACAACACGATTCACGCACAGCTCATCGACCCATCGGGAAACCGGCTCACCAGTCCTTCCGGGATCACCGTAACCTACGAGGCGATCACCGATCCAACCGGCTCGATCAACACCACCTCCGCGGGCAAGACCAACTTCTGGCAGTACGTGGCGCAGCTATTCGGCGCTTCGCCGCCGGTCGACCAGGGCCTGGCCGGTTCAAGCATGCCAGGAGCCGGCAACCTGCCGCAGCCCATGCAGTGGGAGGGCGGCTTCCAATGGTTCACCGCGGAGGGCATTCCGCTGACACCCTACGACGACAGCGGCAACAAGAACTACTACCCTCTGATGCGGCTGGTCGCTCGTGACTCCGGCGGCGCCGTCATCGCGACTACCGACATCGTGCTTCCGATCTCCGACGAGATGACGTGTACCGCCTGCCACGCCTCCGGCTCGCCTCCTGCGAGTGAGCCGGCCGCCGGCTGGGTCAACGATCCGGATCCCGTGCGCGACTACCGCCTCAACGTGCTCCTTAAGCACGACGACCTGCAGCTGGGCACCCCCACCTACCAGCAGGCACTGGCTGACGCCGGGTACAGTGCCGCAGGGTTGTACGACACCGTCGTCACCGATGGGACCCCGATTCTCTGTTATCGGTGCCACGCGTCAAACGCTCTCGCCGGCACCGGTATGGACGGCATTCCGGCGTTGACAGCCGCGATGCACGGCCTTCACGCCACTGTGACTGACCCAGCTACCGGCATGACGCTCGATGCCTCCGAGAACCGGACCGCCTGCTACCGCTGCCACCCCGGTTCCGATACCCGGTGCTTGCGGGGGGCCATGGGGCACGCGACTGCCGCCGACGCCAGCCTCTCGATCCAGTGTCAGAGCTGCCATGGCACCATGAGCACCGTGGGCGATCCGACGCGCGCGGGCTGGCTGGACGAGCCGACATGTCAGAACTGTCACACCGGCACCGCCACCGACAACTCGGGACAGATCCGGTTTCTTACCGCGTTCGACTCGCCTGGGCACTACCGCATCCCCGCCAGCGCGGTATTCGCGACCAACCCTGACACGCCCGCGCCGGGGATCTCGCTGTTCCGGTTCTCGACCGGGCACGGAGGTCTTCAGTGCGAGTCCTGCCACGGCTCGACGCACGCCATCTTCCCCAGCTCGCACGCCAACGACGAGATCCGCAACCGGGAGCTGCAGGGGCACGCAGGCACGGTAGCCGAGTGCTCCGCATGCCATGGCGGCCAACCGCAAACGACGACCGGCGGGCCCCACGGCATGCATCCGGTTGGTCAGACCTGGGTCGAACGTCACCACGACGTTGCCGAGGAAGGTGGTGCTGCGGCCTGCCGGACCTGCCACGGCAACGACTACCGCGGCACCGTTCTCTCGCGGGCCCTCGGCGACCGCACCGTGTCCGCTTTCGGCACCAAGAACCTTTGGAAGGGGTACCAGATCGGCTGTTACACCTGCCACAACGGCCCGAGCAACGACCACGCCAACCCCAACCACCCACCGTCAGCGACCGACCTGACGGGCAG
>JAJDNH010000070.1 GCA_022340775.1 Acidobacteriota bacterium | reverse complement strand
GTCCGAGTGGCAGGCGATACACTGCAGGTCGGCGTGGACCGAACGGCCGAACACCTCGGAGTCGACGAACACCGAGATCTCCTTGCCGTTGCGTTCACCGGTCAGGTCATGGTCGGAGTGGCACTCGAGGCAGGTCGCGTTCTCCTGCGCCGTCGCCGGAACGACCATCCCGCTCGCGACGACCAGCCCGACGGCCAAGAGTCGCACCCAAGCGAGGCCGTTCCGCCGACGTCCCATCACCTCTGCTTTGCCGTCCGGCCGTCCAGTCGATAACCTCACGGATCCCCCCCGCCAAGGCCGCGCGTATACCTCTCGTGGGCCGGCATCACTTTATCGTCATGTGAAAAATATTGCAATATCTAAGTTATTGAGAATAAAACTCACTATCTTGAAGTCGAGGAGCCCCACCGAGGGCCGGTGAGCAGGATGAGGTACTTACTGCAACAACAGCCGTTCGCGGCCAGGGTCGTTCAGGAGCGATCGTGGCGAGACCGCAGCGAAGAGGGCCGCAGTAACAGAATCGGCACAGCTCAGGCGCTCGCAGTAGACCACAGGTGAATGATCCGGGCTAGCTCCAGACGCCGGGAATTGGGGTCCGGCAGTCGGGACACGTACCGCCCGGGGTAATTCGGTTGGAGGTGACGCGAAACCCGAACCGTTCAACGAGGGTCCCGCCGCACTCGGCACAGACGGTGTTCTCTCCGTCCGGGATGCCGCCCGGGAGGTTTCCTGCGTAGACGAAGCGCAACCCCTGCTCACGGCCAATCACGCGTGCGCGGGCAAGCATGCGCGCCGAGGTCCGGTGGCGATCACCCATCCGGTAGTCCGGATGGAAGGCGGTCACGTGCCACGGTATGTCGCCCGAGACCGAAGCCAGGAACCCGGCCAAGTCGCGCAGCTCCGCCTCCTCATCGTTGTATCCCGGAACCAGTAACGTCACCACCTCGACCCACAGACCGCGCTCGTGGAGGCCGCGAATGGTGTCGAGGACCGCATTCAGATGTCCGCCGAGTTGCCGGTACGTCCTCTCGCGGAACGACTTCAGGTCGACCTTGTAGAGATCCGTAACCGGCTTCAGGTAGTCGAGGACCTCCGGTGTGCCATGGCCGTTGGAGACGAAGCCGGTCAGCAGCCCCTTGATCCGTGCCGCCTCGAACACCTCGTGTGCCCACTCGGCCGTGATCAGCGGCTCGTTGTAGGTCGAAACAACGGCCCGGCAGCCAGAGGCGACCGCCGCATCTACCAGGGCGCCGGGCCTGGCGGGACGCGCTTGGGTGGAGGAGCTGGGGTCGCGCAGGGTCTGGGATGTGAACCAGTTCTGACAATAGTCGCAGTGCATGTCGCAGCCGAGCATGCCGAAGGAGAGCGCGTTCGAGCCGGGGAGAACGTGGAAGAACGGCTTCTTTTCGATCGGGTCGACCGCCACGCCTGCCGTGTAGCCCCACGGCACCCGCAGCGCCTCCCCCTCTCGCGAGCGAACCAGGCACACACCGCGGCGGCCGTCGCTCAGCTTGCAACGGTGGGCACACGCCACGCACACCAGCTTGCCGGACCCGTGAGGTACGGCGAGCTCCGTCGTCGTGAGCGTGAACCGATCGAGCTCCGTGTCGACTGCCATAAAGACCTCACTACAAATGTGCGCCGCCCCCCCGGGCTCCGCCAGCCTGCTCGGACGGTCCACGCAGCAAAGGACAGAAGCGGCTGTCCCAGAGACCCGCGCGCCGGGCCGCCTTCATTCGGTTGCAACGGACAAGCGCCCGCCGGCCTTCCTTTGACGGCGTTCACCCTTGTCGTGCCGGCCTCCGCGTCGAGTCCGGGTACAATCCCCCGATGACGATGGGGCGCCTCACGATTCCCGGACCTCACGGACCAATCGGGGCCACGGTGAACGGCACCGGCCCGCCGCTGGTCCTGCTCGCCGGCCTCGGCTCGACGGCTCGGGTGTGGGGACAGTTGCCGGAGCTGCTGGGACGATCGTTCACGGTCATCTGTCCGGACAACCGGGGCGTCGGCGGCTCTCGCGGGGGCGACCCGTTCACGATCGCTGGTGCCGGCCGCGAGGTGACTGCCGTCCTCGACCACCTCGAGATCGATCGGGCCGCACTGGTCGGGGTCAGCATGGGGGGTTCAATCGCCCTCGGCACCGCGATCGCTACGCCGGCCCGCGTCAGTGGCCTGGTGCTGGTATCGTGCGCAGCCCGCCTCTCGCATCACGGACGGCGGATGCTCGACCTCCTCGCCCGGCTGCTCGACACACTCCCCGCCGAGGAGTTCGGCCTCTGGTTGATGACCCTCGCTTTCGCGCCGCCGTTCCACGAACGCTTCCCCAGCTTCGTCATCGAGGCCGCAAGGCTGTACGGCCTCGATGAGGAGGACGTAGAAGGGGCTCGCCTGCAGGTGCGGCACCTGCTCGAGGGTAGGGATCTGCGACCCGAGCTGACGACGCTCGCCCTGCCCTGCCTGGTGCTGTCCGGTGCCCGGGATACCGTTGTCGCGCACGAGGACACGGCCGAGCTCGCCGCCATCCCCGGCGCGCAGCTCGAGGTGTTCCCGGACCTCGGCCACTCGGTGCTGGCCGAGGGCGGCGACCGCGTTCTGTCCCGGGTGACGGCGTTCCTGAGGGGACTGCAACATCCATGATCGAGGTTTCGTATACGTCGCGGGTGCCCCACAGCGGCGACCCGACACTGCACAGAGGAAGGAGTGCTCCATGAGAACCGATCGGAAGATCGCCACCGGCCTGACGGCGCTCGTGCTGCTCTTGGCCG
Organism: Acidobacteriota bacterium; assembly: GCA_022340775.1. Taxonomy (GTDB): domain Bacteria; phylum Acidobacteriota; class Thermoanaerobaculia; order Thermoanaerobaculales; family Sulfomarinibacteraceae; genus JAJDNH01. Next base: position 10,782 of record JAJDNH010000070.1, on the reverse strand, counting down.
GACTGCCGGTCATGGCCCAAGAGGCCAAGGTACCGGTCAAGGAGGTCACGCTCGACAATGGCCTCAAGCTGTTGATGGTCGTGCGCCACGAGTCGCCCACCGTCTCGGGCGGCTGGGTCGCCCACGTCGGCTCGGTCAACGAGCGGCCGGGGATCACCGGCATCGCGCACCTGTTCGAACACATGATGTTCAAGGGCACCGAGACCATCGGCACCAAGGACTACTCCAAGGAGAAGCCGATCATCGCCCACCTCGACGCCATCCGCCAGCAGATGGAGAAGGAGTACGCCAAGCTGCGGGCCGCGAAACGCCGAGGCGAGATACAGGGCAACATCTACGCTCCCGAGAACGAGACCGATGAGCTCAAAACGTTACGCGCCGAGATGAAGAAGCTCCAGGATCAGGAGCACGCGCTGATCAAGAAGGACGAGCTGGACAAGATCTACACCGAGAACGGCGCCTCCGGCCTCAACGCATTCACCGACTATGACATGACGACCTACTTCGTGACCGTGCCGTCCAACAAGCTCGAGCTCTGGTTCTGGATGGAGTCCGACCGTCTGCTCCACCCGGTGTTCCGGGAGTTCTACTCAGAGCGGGACGTGGTGAGGGAGGAGCGGCGCATGCGGGTCGAGTCGGATCCCATCGCCAAGTACGAAGAGCAGTACGACTCGATGTTCTGGACCTCCGTTCCCTACCACCACCCGGTGATCGGCTGGCCGTCGGACGTCGAGTCGATCTCGCGTCAGGAGGCCGACCAGTTCTTCGCCACCTACTACGCACCCAACAACATCACGGTGGCGCTTGTGGGTGACTTCGAGCCGGAGGAAGCCGTCACCTTTGCCAAGAAATACCTCAGTCGCATCCCGCGCGGTGCGCACGAGCCGCCGCCGATCGTCACTCAGGAGATCCCGCAGCTCGAGGAGCGCCGGATGTCGGCCGAGGCCGAGACCAACCCCACGGTCGAGATCAGGTGGCACACCGTGCCGTTCGTCAGCAAGGACAAGGCCGCCGTCCAGATCATGGCCGACCTGCTGAACGGCCGCACCGGCCGCCTCTACAAGTCGCTGGTCGAGAGCAAACACGTCGCCTCCGGTGAGCCCTACGCCTGGTCACGAGCAATGAAGTACGCGGGAGCGTTCGAGATCGGCGCCGAGGTTGCCGACGGCCACACCCATCAGGAGGTCGAGGACGCCCTCCTCGCAGAGATCTCGAGGCTCCAGAGCGAGCCCGTCGGTGATCACGAGCTGCAGAAGGTCAAGAACCAGAGCCTGGCCGACTCGTACCGGCGACTGCGCTCCAACTTCTACCTCATGCTCCAACTTCTCATCTACGACGCGGAGGGCGACTGGCACGCCCTCAACGACATGCCGGGTCGGCTGCAGGCGGTCACCGCCGACGACGTCATGCGGGTGGCTAAGGCCTACTTCACTCCCACCGGCCGCAACGTGATGTGGTACAGCCGCAAGGCCGGTACCGAGGAGGATCCCGAGCTTGCCGCGCTCGAGGGCAAGGCCCGGCTCGCCGCCAAGCAGATGCTCGCCCAGATCGGGCAGGTCAACGATCCTTCCCAGCTGCAGCAGATCATCACCAAGCTTGACGCGAGCAAAGACCAAGCGCCCCCGGAGTTCAAGCCGGCCGTCGAGCTGGTCCTCAAGCGGGCACGAGAACGACTCGAGAAGCTGAGCTCTGCAGCGACCGGGAAGGAGAAGTAAGATGCGCCGCCTCAACATCATCGCAGCAACGCTCCTGATCCTTATCGCCTCCGCCGGCACGTCGCTGAGCCAGATCGCGAAGCGGCCCGAGCAGCTCAAGTTCCCCGAGCTCTCCTTCACGGTCCCGGATGCCGGAAGCATGCGGTTCGAGCTCGCCAACGGCATCCCCGTGTACGCCAAGGCCGACACCCAGCTGCCGCTGGTCACCGTCACGGTTCTCTTCCGAGGCGGCGCCTACATGGAGCCGGCGGGCAAGGAAGGTCTGGCATCGATCGCCGGCGAGGTGTGGCGCAGCGGCGGCGCCGGTGACCGCACTGCCCAGCAGCTCGACGAGGACCTCGACTACCTGGCGGCTGACCTCTCGACCAGCATCGGCGACGTCAGCGGTCAGGTCCGCCTCAACGTGTTGTCGAAGGACCTCGACACGGCGATGCCGATCCTGATGGATGTCCTGACGGCGCCGAGGTTCCAGGCCGACCGCTTTGCCAAGGCCAAGGATGATCTCATCCAGGAGATGAAGAAGCGCAACGACGACTCGGCCAACATCGAACGCCGGGAGTGGGACCGGCTGATCTACGGCGACGGCTACTGGATCAACCACCTGCCGACCAAGACCTCGGTCGATGCCATCACCGACGCCGACTGCAAGTCGTTCGTCACCTCCCTGGTCAAGGCCGGCAACGTGGTCGTGGCGGTGGCCGGCAACTTCGAGGAGCCGGCGCTCAAGAACCTGCTCGACCGGACGCTCGGGGCCCTGCCCAAGGAGACCGCGCAGGTGCCGCCGGTACCGCAGCCGGACCACGTGCAGGAGCCCGGCGTGTACCTGATTGACAAGCCGGACGTCAACCAGGGCCGCGTGTCGGTCGGTCAGCTCGGTTTTCGGCTGGGTACACCGGACGAGGCGTCTCTCCGCGTGATGAACGACATCCTCGGTGGCGGCGGCTTTACGTCCCGCATCACCAAGAGCGTTCGTTCCGACAAGGGCCTCGCCTACTCCGCCGGCTCCTACATGACGTTCCCAGTGACCTACCCGGGCTTCTTCCGAGCGCTGTTCCAGTCGAAGTCACGGACCTGCGCTGGAGCGCTCGGGATCACCATGCGCCTGATCCGCGGGATGGGCGAGCAGAAGGTCTCCGCGAGCGAGCTGGAGACTGCGAAGAGCTCGTTCTTGCTGACCTTCCCGCGCCGGTTCGAGTCGGCCGAGAGGACGGCGACGTTGTTTGCCGGCGACGAGCTGCTGGGACGGCCGCACTCCTACTGGACGAGCTACCGCCAGCGGATCGCCGCGGTGACTGCAGACGACGTCCTCCGGGTGGCGAAGGACGACCTGCACCCCGACAGGATGGTCATCCTGGTGGTCGGCAACTCGGAGGAAATCCTCAAGGGCTACCCGGACTTCCCGGACAAGCTCGGCGACTTCGGTCCCATCCACAAGGTTCCATTGCGGGACCCGCTGACACTTGCTCCGCTCACGGAGGAAGGGAAGTAGCCGAACCGCTCACGTCAACCAGGACTGGACAGCGGGCCGTGCCTCGCGCGCGGCCCGCCTTCTCACTCCTCGAGCAGGTGCTCCAGCTCGTCGAGACGCAGCCGGATCGCACGCACGAGCTCCCTTGCACGAGAGGAGAATGTCTCACCCGAGCGCCCGAAGGCGACGCGCAAGGCGCCGTACAGCAACATCTGCGGCGCAACGTACCGCTTGAGCTCGCACGATGTCAGCAGAGCGAGCTCGGCAACGGCACCCTCGTCCGTGGGATCGCTCATCGCTACTGCCAGCGTCCCGTTCTCGACCCACATCGGCAGGACGCCGAGACGTGTCGCATCGTCGTAGGAGATCAGGGCGAGGGCCTCCGGGCTCGGCTTGATCTCGCTCGGGTCGATTCCCTCGACCTCGAGCTGCTCACCGAGCAGAGCCGCCAAGGTCGAGGGGTCGACCATGCGCAGGCGCAGCAACGTCGTCCCCAGCCGCTCACCGGTTACCTGATGGACCTCCAGCGCTCGGTGCAGAGCCTCCTCGTCGACGGTGCTGCTGGCCCTCAACATCTCGCCAAGCCTCTTTCTCATCTTGGAGGGCCCCCCTGCTCATAGGGTTTTGGTAACCCGCCCATTCTACGCAAACCGCGAACCTGTACGAAACCAGATGCCCGGAGGCGGCTCACCCGTCGCAGCTACCGTCAGAGTTGCCAGCTTGTGAAGATCGGTGCAGAATGGCCCGGCCCGTGCGCGACGGGAGGGAAGGAGACAGCATGAAGGTTCACGAGTATCAGGCCAAAGAGATCCTGGCTCGCTACAAGGTCCCGGTACCTCGCGGCATCCTGGTCACGGAGGCCGAGGCGGCGCGAGCGGCCGCTCAGGAGCTGGGCGGAAGGGTCGTTGTCAAGGCCCAGGTCCACGCCGGCGGCCGCGGCAAGGCGGGGGGCGTCAAGCTGGTCGCCAACCCTGACGAGGCCGTCGAGGCCGCGGGACAGATTCTGGGCATGAAGCTCATTACCAAGCAGACCGGCGCCGAGGGAAAGCTGGTCCGCAAGGTCCTGGTCGAGGAGGCACTCCCGATCGCCCGCGAGCTGTACCTCGGCATCGTGCTCGACCGCTCACAGGGATTCCCGGTCATGATGGCTTCGAAGTTCGGCGGTATGGAGATCGAGGAGGTTGCGGCCTCGAACCCGGAGGCGATCCTCAAGGCGCCGTTCGATCCCGATGTGGGGTTGCTGCCGTTCATGGCCCGCAAGCTGGCCTTCGGCCTCGAGCTGGAAGGCGACGCGTTCAAGGCCGGGACCCGTTTCATGCAAGCGCTCGCCCGCGCGTACGCCGACACCGACGCCTCACTGGCGGAGATCAACCCCCTGATCACCACCACGGACGGCCGCGTGATCGCTCTCGACGCCAAGATGAACTTCGACGACAACTCGCTCTTCCGGCACCCGGACGTCGTCGAGATGCGCGACATCGCCGAGGAGGAGCCGCTCGAGGTCGAGGCCTCGAAGTTCGACCTCAACTACATCAAGCTCGATGGCAACATCGGTTGCATGGTCAACGGCGCCGGGCTCGCGATGTCGACCATGGACATCATCAAGTTCTATGGCGGTGAGCCGGCCAACTTCTTAGACGTCGGTGGCGGCGCCTCGCAGGAGCGCGTGGCTGCTGCGTTCCGCATCCTGCTCTCCGACCCGAACGTGAAAGGCGTGCTGATCAACATCTTCGGCGGCATCGTTCGCTGCGACATGATCGCACGCGGGGTGATCGAGGCCGCACGCCAGGTCGAGGTCAACGTACCCCTGGTTGTGCGCCTTGAAGGCACGAACGTGAAGGAGGGCCGCCGCCTCCTGGCCGAGTCCGATCTCGACCTGATTGTAGGAGACGGCATGGCCGACGCCGCAGAGAAGGTCGTCAACGCCGTGGCGGGGAAGTGAGGGGCTGACATGAGCATCTGGGTCAACGAGGAAACCAAGATTGTCGTGCAGGGTTTGACCGGCCACGAGGGCCGCTTCCACGCCGAGAAGTGCCGCGAGTACGGCGCCAAAATTGTGGCCGGGGTCACCCCTGGCAAGGCCGGCCAGGATGTCGACGGCGTCCCCGTCTTCAACACCGTGGCCGACGCGGTAGCAGCCACCGACGCGACCGCTTCGCTGATCTTCGTGCCGCCGCCGTTCGCTGCCGACGCCATCCTGGAAGCAGCCGACGCCGGACTGGACCTCGTCGTCTGCATCACCGAGGGCATCCCGGCCCGCGACATGGTCCGCGTCCAGCGCATCCTGCAGGTACTGCCGACGCGCCTGATCGGACCCAACTGCCCGGGGATCATCTCGCCGGGCAAAACCAAAATGGGCATCATGCCGGCCCACATCCACCGTGAGGGATCGATCGGCATCGTGTCGCGCTCGGGAACCCTGACCTACGAGGCGGTTCACCAAGTGACTCAGCTCGGGCTCGGGCAGTCCACCTGTGTCGGCATTGGCGGCGATCCGCTGCCGGGCACCAGCTTCATCGACTGTCTGGAAGCCTTCGAGGAGGATGCGGACACCGAGGGCATCGTCATGATTGGAGAGATCGGCGGCACGGCCGAGGAGGAGGCAGCGGAGTTCGTCAAGCAGTACGTTTCCAAGCCGGTGGTGGCGTTCATCGCCGGCCAGACGGCGCCTCCCGGCCGGCGGATGGGCCACGCCGGCGCCATCATCTCCGGTGGCAAGGGCACCGCGGCCGACAAGATGAAGGCTCTCGAGGCCGCCGATATTGCCGTGATCCCGACTCCTGCAGAGATCGGCAAGACCATGAAGGAGCTTCTCGAAGAGTACGCCTGAACCAAGGCCGGCCTGACATCGCACCTTCGACGGCCCGGCACGACGCCGGGCCGTCCGTGTCCAGAACGTTGGCGAGGAGGTATGGCTTCAGAGGTTGACCACGGTCAGCTCGAGTTGCCGGACGTTCGCCTCTGCAGCCGCCAGCGCCAGCGCCCGAGTTGAGGTGCTGGTGCTGAGGCCGGAGACCGGAGACACACTCGGCGTCTCGAGGCGTGCCGTTCCACTCAAGGCCACGACTCGGCGCGCTTCGGCGCCCGCTTCCGCGCGGCTCTGGCCGTCGAGCAGGTGGGACGTGGCGCTGATTCCCATGGCGGGTACGACTCGGACGGAGACGGATACGCTCGCGCTCGCGTCCGCACCCCACGCCGCCGACGCCGCCAGCAACCCGAGAGCCACGAACCCGACGAGCAACCTGCGCATCCCGACACCTCCCGCCGCTGCAAGTGCGAGGGTCGTGCCAGTGTGTTTGAATACTGTAACTATTTGCTAGCAAGTCCGTTACGGAGACATCGCTGACGAGGAACGACGTGACCTGTGTCCGGATTTCAGTCACACCTCGTTGAAGCGCCAGAGACCGTAACTTGCTGTATATCAGTAGATTATCGAGCAAGATCAGGCTGCCGGCCGGCTGTCCGAAAATACGACACGGCAGCAGCGATGGTGCAGCCGGCAACATCGGTGAACGGGTGTGCTCGTCAGCTGCAGCCGACGCGGATCACGAAGCCCATCCGGTCCTGCCCAAGATCGACCTGGAACGGCTTCGGAGCAGCAACCTGACGGGGAAGCCTTGCCGACCCCAGCTCCACCTCGATCGTGTAGGTCCCCGGAGGAAGGCGGTCGAAAGCGAAGCCACCCATTGTGCTGGTCGTCACTTCCTGTGAGACGCTTTCCCTGCGGGCCCTGACCACCGCGCCCGCGACTGCCTTCAGCTTGCCCTGCTCGCAGACGACGACGGAGCCCTGGAAGAACGAGAACTCGGCCAGCGCGAGGTCCACCTCAACCTGACCGTTCGGAGGAACCACGATGTGACGGGGAAGTCCGCCGAGCACCGAGATGCGCGGCGGCAGGCTGTCCGGGTCCACCGTTACCGTGGCCGGACCGGCAGGCACGAATCGTACCCGGTACTGTCCCCGCCGGCCGGTGGTCGCCCTGAAGACATCCTGGACGACAACCACCACTCCCACGACCGGACGACCTTGCAACGTGACTCTGCCAACAACCTCACCGACGGTCTCCCCCGGAGGCGCCACACCGACCCGGCGGTAAAGCTCACTCAGCGAGGACCACCCCAGGGTGTACCCCAGGGTCACGGCAACCTCCCGGCGAAAGCGGTCGCTCCTGGGAAGGCCGACCGAGAACGGCGCCAGCCCCTCGACCCGCAGCGAGAGACCCGTGCCGATCAGCTGTCGCAGCACCCCCACCTTGATCAGGCCCTCGGCGGTATTGCCTCCTTGCGAATCGATGAATGCTCCGCCGAGCCCCGTGAGCCCGTACCAGGGACCACCGAGCGGAAACTGCAGATCGCCTTCCGCGGTCACTCCCCACCGGCCCGGCTCCCGCTGTACGACCGCGCTGCCGTTGAGCAGCGAGCGCAGGCCGACCGCGCGCCGGTACGTCAGGACGCCCTGGGCACGGTCCTCGGCACCTCCCCACGCGCGCTCGAGACGTAGCGACACCAGATCGGTGCTCGTCGCCTCCGACACCGTGGCCGCTATTCTGTTGGTCGGTCTTGGCTGCAGAGCGACGGTCTGGGGGTCGAAAACGACCTCGTCGCGGGAGTACACGATCTGAACTGTCGGCAGCCCGCTTCCCCACCCCCGGCTGAGACCGACAAGGCCCCGCGCCCTTCGTCGCCCGGTTCCCCTCTCGCCTTCGACCCAGCTGAGGTGCCCGAAGAGCGACGACATCTCGCTGGTCCTGTAGTTGGCGGACACCTCCAGACCGGTCTCGCCCGGGCGCAGGAGTGGATAGAGGAACGGCAAGCTGCGCCCGAAGGTGAAGACACCGGCCAGGAGATCGGCGCGAGGAAGGTGGGTCTCGAGCCCGGCTCGGCCGCCGAGCCCGCCGCCGGAGCCCATGTAGAGATGGGCGAAGACCCCCGTGCTGGCGGACAGATCACGTCCGGCGTCGGCCGTAAGCCAGCCAGCGTTTGCGGCGCGGTACGTCTCATCGTCGACATAGGAAGGGTCGCGAACCCCGGCCGCGGAGATCCCGAACCACGAAGCACCCCGGTATCGAATCCAGTGTGCACCTGCGATCACCGGCTTGGTCGTACCCCCTTCCGGCGGCTGAACGTAGTACTTCGGCTGGCCCGCGAAGAATCCAATCTCTTGGCGCTCGCTCCGCAACGAGAGCTCGGCGCCCTCCAGGGGGAGCTCGTCGACGATCAGGCTCTGCCTCTGCCGGCCGGTCGGCTGCTCGAGTGCGATGTCTCCGAGCGTGGCATCGAGCCGCCACCTCCCAGCGGGGACTCCGGAGACCCCGAGGCGCCCCTCGGTCTGCATGTTCGGGAAACCCCGCCGCATCCAGAGGGAGGCTTCGCCCCCGGCACTGAGCTCCTGGCTCCCGAATAGGAGGGCCGTGTACTGCCACTGGGTGTTGAACAGCGGCGTCGCCAGCACGCGGCTGCTGAGCCAGAGGTTGAACCGACCCCCGGTTCCTCCCCGAGCTACACCCGAGCCGTCATCGCCCGCCTGGCACGGCGTGGCCAGGAGACTCAGGACGAGGAAGAGGAAGACACAGCGGCGAGCGTTCTTTGCGCGGTGTAGGAGCGCTTGAACGATGTCGCCAGGCGAACGTAAAGGGATAGCTCACCTCCGGGTACCGGCCCGAACCGGAGAGACCACGCCCGGAGCTTGCCGGGAAGGACCGGCTCGCGAGCCTCGTTCAGCTGGTACATCTTGCGGAACGATCCGTCCGCGGAGCGCACCTCCAGAGTTCCTGTCGGCCGGAAGTTCCTCTCCCCCTGGTTCGCCACCTCCAGGTCGAGGACGAAGTGATCCCCGGTCTGTCCGTCGCGCTTGATCGCGAGCTTCTTGACGACAAGCTGGCCCGGAGTCGCCTTGCGGTTCTCCAGGTAAACCGGAACACCGAGGCGTGGCACGATGACGACCCGCGGACCCCCCGCCTCGCCGACAACCGGCGTAGAGCGGAAGAACACCATTTCCCGGAGCTGGGTGAACTGCTCGGGGGCATGTACCAGGAAGCGAAACACCGCCGATCCTCCTGCCGGCACGCTTGCGGTCGAAGGCGTGACCTTGAGGTAGACGGCCAGGCTCTCGGGTCTCGTGCCGGAGGGCGCCTCGATCACCGAGTCCGCGGTGTCGACATCGAAGTCCGTCATCTCCAGCCGCACCTGGAGCGCCACCGAGCTCCGGTTAACGAATGTTACGGCCTCCCGGACGGTGCGACCCGGACCGGTCAAGAGCTCGACCCGGCTGGGAGAGATCGAGATCCCGAGCTGCGCTCCGGCCGTCGGAACGATCGCCAGCACAGCCAGCATACCCACCGCCACGCTCCTGATCTTCATGGCAGGATGAGGGTACCCGAGATCAGTAGCCTGGCTCAACCCTCAGGTCCAGGGAGTAGATGTAATGACCGGTGGGATCTGCGTCGGTGAGGTCGAGGCGGAGGTCGAGGACCACGAGGTCGCCCGCCAACGATGTTCCGTCTCCGCTCCACACCGTTACCGGAACACCTGCGGGCAGGGAACGGTAGACCCCGGTGTGGGAGCTCCGGCAGGCCAACCTGGCCCCTGCAACGGGTTGGTCGGCGCTGGTCACGACCCCGCCGCGGGAGGCGATGACGAGGCGGTACGGTCCGGGGCTGATCACCCGTGCCACGACAGCACCCGGGTGCTCGGCGTCGTCTCCGGCCACTACTTGTCCGAAGTCGAGCGAGTCGGTCTCGATGAGCAGCTGCGGCTGCTCGGTCCGTGCCGCCGTCAGCACGCGGGCCAGGCCACCCCGGGGCACGGCCGTGACCCGGCCGCGCGCCACGGGCCGGGCGGAAAGTGGGGAGGAGACGGTCCGCTTCAGGACGCGGCTGCGTCCCCCGGGCTGCGCGGCCGGAGCCGCCACGGGCAGCAGCCACCCGAGGATGGCCGCTGCCGCGACTGCCTGGCCCGGAAACCGGCGTTTCAAGTCACTCTCTCCGTTTCCAGCTCGTCGTTTCGGATTCAGAGAGGGTGGCACGGCCCGCGCCGTACCCGCCCCCTCCACTTCGTGGCTCAGACGCTGCTGGCGGTCAGCACAACGGTCCAGGTCGTGCTGCCGACCGGGTCCGTGTCCATGACCGTCAGCTGCAGGTCGAGGTCACCGGTTGCCGAGTTGGCGCCGTTGCCGACGTTCGTCATCCCCGAGACCAGGGTGCCGCCGCTGCCGAGGTCGATCCATCCGCCGCTCGTGCCGCCGTTGCTCGGCGTCTGGCTACGGACCGCGAGCGCGTCCAGCGGAAGAACGCCCGAGACACTGCTGCCGTTCTCGGCGATGTCGACGTTGCGCCTGGGTGCGCTGGAGCAGGTCCAGGTGGTGGCGTCGTCGAGTGTGTAGGTGGCTCCATCGTCGGTGCCGTTGCGGACGCCCGTCAGAGTGCCCGGGTTACCGCCGAGCAGGTCACCGTTGGCGTTCACGGTCCCGAGGTCGATCGTTGTCGCGGCGATGTCGAACTGGAAGATTCCCTGGTTGACGGCGTTGACCGTGAGCTGATCGGAGGCCGACTGCGCCATCGCAGGAACGGCGCCTGCCAGAAGTATCAGGACCCCCAGGAAA
>JAJDNH010000068.1 GCA_022340775.1 Acidobacteriota bacterium | reverse complement strand
TTACGGTTTTCAGGACGCTCGCGTGACCGAGGACAGCCCGCATCTCGGCAAGAGCTCCTGGATCAACTACTTCCGCACCAAGGCTATGGCCGAGGACGAGGTGCGCTCCGCGGTCGAGAAGGGTCTGGATGCGGTGATCCTCAACCCTGCCAATATCGTTGGGCCGTATGATGCTGGCAACTGGTCCCGCCTCATCACGCTGATCCATGAGCGGCATCTCCCTGGGGTTCCGTCGGGCTGCGGCACGTTCGCTCACTCCCGGGAGGTGGCCCGGGCTCACGTGGCGGCGTTCGAGAAGGGGCGGCGCGGGGAAAGCTATCTACTGGGCGGGGTCGACGCCAGTTACCTGGAGATGGCGCGCATCGTGGGCGAGCTGACCGGAAGGAAGGTGCCGCAGCGGGCTGCGCCTGACCTCCTCCTGCGCGCCGTGGGACGGATGAACCACCTCCGATCGCTGGTGACGCGGAAGGAACCGGACCTGAGCCCGGAGTCCGTGGCGCTGGTCACTCGACGTGTGATCTGCAGCTCGGAGAAGGCCGAAGCGGAGCTCGGATTCCGCCCAGTGGAGGTCCGCACGATGCTCGAGGACTGCCATCGCTGGATGGTAGAGGCTGGTCGGCTGTCCTGACGCCGGCGTGATACTCGAGAGGTACAAAGCCGTGGGGAACGCGCATGCGGTTGCGCTTGTGAAATTGCGTGCTATCATGCCGGCCGATGTGCTGCGCGAGCCCCGTTACTCAGGCCCGCACCCCTGGATCAAGCACCGGCTCCGACCCTTTTGAGGGATCCCTGTATCTGGGGGGGCGGGCTGACACTCTCCGGGGTTCCACCCGAGCCGGCCGACGTTTGCCGGTAACCACACCCATCGCCAACTCCCAGACTGTGAGAACCGATCCGCGGCTGTTGCGCCCCGTCCGTGAGGCGTTCGGTGTGCTGCCCGGTACCGATCAATCTGTATTCGAGTCAAGGAGGATCGAGTCATGAGCGTCGTTGGGAAGATGTTTGTCGACAAGTTCATGGACCAGCTGGTCGCGAAGAACGCCGGCGAGTCCGAGTTTCACCAGGCCGTGCGCGAGGTTGTCGAGACGCTCGTGCCGGTGCTCGAGCGCCACCCCAAGTACCTCGAGCACAGGATCCTCGAGCGTATCGTGGAGCCGGAGAGGGTGATCCTCTTCCGGGTTCCGTGGATGGATGATCGCGGCGAGATCCACGTCAACAAGGGTTACCGTGTCGAGTTCAACTCAGCCATCGGACCCTACAAGGGTGGGCTCCGCTTCCACCCGACCGTCAATCTCGGCATCCTGAAGTTCCTCGGCTTCGAGCAGATCTTCAAGAACTCGCTGACGACGCTCCCGATGGGCGGTGGCAAAGGCGGTTCCGACTTCGATCCCAAGGGCAAGTCCGACACCGAGGTCATGCGCTTCTGCCAGAGCTTCATGACCGAGCTGTGCCGCCACATCGGTGCCAACACCGACGTGCCGGCCGGCGATATCGGCGTCGGTGGCCGCGAGATCGGCTTCATGTTTGGCCAGTTCAAGCGCATCCGCGACTCGTTCGAGGGCGTGCTGACCGGCAAGGGCCTCAACTGGGGCGGTAGCCTGATCCGTCCCGAAGCAACCGGCTACGGGTGCGTCTATTTTGCCCAGGAGATGCTCGGGACTCGCGGAGACAGCTTCGACGGCAAGCGGGTTGCCATCTCCGGGTCGGGCAATGTGGCCCAGTACGCGGCCGAGAAGTGCATGGAGCTCGGGGCGAAGGTTGTCACGCTGTCCGACTCCTCCGGCTACATCGTGATCGAGAGCGGATTGACCGAGGAGATGTGGCACGAGGTGATGGACCTCAAGAACGTGCGCCGCGGCCGTGTCCGCGAAATGGCCGACAAGTTCCCCGGCATCACGTACCACGAGGGCCGCGGCGTGTGGAGCGTGAAGTGTGACATCGCGCTGCCTTGCGCCACCCAGAACGAGGTTGACGGTGACGAGGCCAAGATGCTCGCCGCCAACGGCTGCTTCTGCGTGTCAGAAGGCGCGAACATGCCCTCCACGCCGGACGCCATCGAGGTCTACCTCGACAAGAAGATGCTGTACGGCCCCGGCAAGGCGGCCAACGCGGGCGGCGTGGCGGTGTCCGGTCTCGAGATGTCGCAGAACAGCCTCCGGCTCGGCTGGACCCGCGAAGAGGTCGACCAGCGTCTGCACGGCATCATGAAGAGCATCCACAAGGCGTGCGTGGAGACTGCCGAGGAGTACGGCCATCCCGGGAACTACATGATGGGCGCCAACATCGCCGGCTTCGTCAAGGTCGCTGACTCGATGATCGACCAGGGACTCGTGTAGCCACCGACACATACCCTTTTCGAACCCAGCGGCGGCCCTCGGGCCGCCGCTTTTCACGTCTTTCTGAACCGCTGTGGATAGAGGAGCAGGCCAAGGCCGAGCAGGGCGAGCGCCATGCCGACGCGCGACCACGGGTTGCCCTCCCACCAGATTTTGATGGCGTGGCGTCCCGCCGGAACCGTGACCCGGATGAGCCCGTGCTCTCGCCGCGCGGTCGCAGGCTTGCCGTCCACCTCGATGCGCCACCACGGGTAGTCGAGCAATCGTACGGTCACTGTGCTGGGCATGGCTCCGGCCACGGTGAGCTCACGCTGCAGCGGCCTCCAACGGTCCACGCGAACGGTGGTGGACATCGGCTCAGCATCCGCCAGCCGATCACCCAGCGCCGGCAGCTGCTCGCCGAGGTCTGCGAACCACGGTGGCCGGTTCTGAGCTATGTCTACCAGCAGGGGGTTGCTGCCGATGGCGCGCTCCAGGGCGTTTCCCACCTGCTGCCAGCTCTCGGTCGCGGTGAGGCGGGGGACTCGAACCAGGCCCGGAGCCGGGAGGGTCAGGAGCGGTGCGAGCCACAGAGCGCCGAGAGCCCATGAGCGCGGGTTGCCGAACGGAGTGCGGAGTGCCAGGGGGCGCAGCACTAGGAGAGTGGCCGGGAGCAGCCATCGCCACGGAAACTGCAGCCAGCTCAAGGGTGAGGTATCCGACCAGAGGAAGGACGCAGCGGGTGAGGCGAGGGCGACGCAGATCACGACGAGGACGGCCCGCACCGGGTCGCTGCGCTGCCATCCCTCGACGAGCACGATCAATAGCAGAGCGACCGCCGTCCATGACAGGGCTGCGTTGAGCGGTAGATTGTGGGCCGACGAGGAGCCCAGGAGGTTCGCGCGGGCCGCAAAGATGCCCCCTTTGATGGCGGCAGTGCTCTTGACCAGGGCCATCTCGTCGAGTAGAGGCAGCCAGTGCCAAGCGGTAACGAGTAGCGCCACGACGCCACCCAGCGTGAGCCATCCGATCCCGCGCAACCGCCGCAGGAGGCAGGAGGCAAAGAGCAGGATCACAACCATGAGGGTGGTTGGCGCGTGGAGCAGCCACAGCGAGGCCGCGCCCAGCGCCAGCGGTCTCCACGGCGACCGAGCGGGAGCCCCGGCGGCCGCCCGATCGAGGAGCCACCAGGCCAGCGGCACAGCGATCAACTCCGAGTACGCCGCACGGGTGAACAGGTCGGCCATAACCGCAGGACCGGTTGCCGCGAGCGCGACGGCCAGGGGCCACCCCTCGACCTTGCGCCGGCGCATGAGCAGGGCCAACGCAACAAAGGCCGCAAGCAGGGCCAGCCTGACGCCGGCGCATGCGTCACCGACCAGAAGTCCCAGGGTGCCGCTCGCGAGCGGTCCCGCGGGGCTGTAGAGACGGATTCCGGGGCTGCCGCAGCCGGCGTTGAGATCGGGGCACCAGAGCGGGAGGGATCTGGCGCCGAGATCGTGCATCACCTGCTGGGCCCAGATCACGTGCTGGTACACGTCCGGTCCCGAGGTCAGCAGCGGGACCTTCCACGCGGCCAATGTGACCACGGCCAGCACCAAGAAGGCGGCCGCGAGCCTCAGACGCGGAGACAGGCGGTGGCGGGAGATAGGGGAGCTGTCCGGCACTGCCACGACTGTAACCTGGATCGGAGTCACGTGGTCGCAGTCGTCCAGATCCCGTATCATGTCTGCCGGTGAATCGTGCGATCCGCGCGGAAGGAGGTTGCCGTGAGGAGAGGAACGTTAGTGGGGATGGCAGTGGCGTGTGCCGGCTTGATGGTGGTTCCGGTGGGCGCCCAAGAGACCCATAGGGACCACGTCAAGTACGTCAAGCCGTATCGCGACCCCGTGCTCAAGGAGATGATCGAGCGTGACAAGAAGCTCCGTCGGGAGGCCGAGAAGAAGACCGCAGAGATCGTCAAGGAGCTCAAGGCGCAGAAGAGGAAGGAGCGCGAGGAGCGGCCGCGCCTGCGTTTCGACACCAGCGGCATCGAGCACCCTGCTGGGCCGGACGACTTTCAGCAGGTGTGGCACTTTCCGCCCGTTGCCCAGTACCTGAGCGGAACCTGCTGGGACTTCTCCACCACGTCGTTCATGGAGTCCGAAATCAAGCGACTGACGGGACAGGAGATCAAGCTCTCTGAGATGTGGACGGCCTACTGGGAGTACGTCAACAAGGCCAAGGGCTACATCGAAACCCGTGGTCACTCAGAGTTCGGCCAGGGTTCGGAAACCAATGCCCTGACGCGCGTGTACTCGGAGCACGGTGTCGTCCCCGAGGCGGCGTACAAGGGCGTCCTGGCCGAGGACGGACGGGTGGATCATTCCGCCATGGAACGGCATATGAAGGGGCTGCTCGAGTGGTGCAAGGACAACAACTACTGGGATGAGGACTTCATCGTTTCCGCCATCCGGAAGATCATGGACGAGACCATGGGCCGGCCTCCGGAGAACGTCACCTGGCAAGGCGCCACATACACGCCGAAGGAGTTCCTGACCAAGGTCTGCCAGCTCCACCCGGACGACTACGTGAGCCTGATGTCGACGCTGTCGGTGCCGTTCTGGACCCACGGCGAGTACAGGGTCCCCGACAACTGGTGGCATGACAAGAGCTATGTCAACGTGCCGCTCGACGTCTGGTACGCGACCATTGTCAACGCGATCAAGGCTGGGGAGAGCGTCGTGATCGGCGGCGATGTCTCCGAGCCGGGGTACTACGGAAAGGGAGACATCGCGGTCGTGCCATCCTTCGACATCCCAGGACAGTTCATTGACCAGGACTCCCGCGAGCTGCGCTTCTACAACCACACGAGCACGGATGATCACGGCATTCACCTCGTCGGATACAAGAATCTCGACGGCGTGGACTGGTTCTTGATCAAGGACTCGGCGCGCTCCTCGCGCTGGGGCAAGTACAGCGGCTACTACATGTACCGCAGCGACTACGTCAAGTTGAAGATGCTGACCTTCACCGTTCACAAGGACTTCATCAAGGACGTTCTTGAGAAGGTCGCTGCCAACGAGAAGAAGATCGAGGAAGCCAAGGCGGCGGAGGTCGAACAACCCAAGCCGTCGGGCAGCAACTGAAACGAGCCGCCCGCCGTCCGCGGTGGCTCGTGGGGCGTGGAGGGCGGGGGCAGTGCCCCCGCCTTTCCATATTCTCCACGTCCGCCGCCGCCCGAGCTTCAGAACCGCCGGCAAGAGATCCGCGATAGAATCACCACCCCATACCGGGGATGGGAGCAGTCATGACGCTGATCCGTGTCGCACACTCGCCGGACTCCGACGATGCATTCATGTTCTACGCCCTCGCTAACGGCAAGCTCGACACCGGGGACCTCGAGTTCGAACACGTGCTGTCAGACATCGAGACGCTCAACCGGGAGGCGTTCCAGGGTACCTACGAGGTGACCGCGATCTCGATCCACGCGTTTGCCTACCTCGACGAGCGGTACGCGTTGCTCGACTCGGGCGCCTCGATGGGCGACGGCTACGGGCCGGTGCTGGTGGCGCGGGAGGAGATCGCGCCGGAGCGGCTTACCGAGGTCGCGGTGGCGATTCCCGGAACGCTGACATCGGCGGCGCTGGCCCTCAAGATGTGGAACCCGCGGTTGAAGACCACCGTGCTGCCGTTCGATGACATCATTCCGGCGGTCCAGGACGGTCGGGTGGATGCCGGGGTCGTGATCCACGAGGGGCAGCTGACCTGGGAAAGCGACGGGCTGCAATGCCTCGTCGATCTCGGCCAGTGGTGGGCAGAGCGGACCGGGGGACTGCCGCTACCCCTGGGGGGCAACGTCATCCGCCGCGATCTCGGCTCCGAGACGATGGCACGAGTCGCGGGCCTTCTCCGGGCTTCGATCGAGTACTCGCTCGATCACCGCGACCAGGCGCTCGACCATGCGCTGCACTACGGTCGCGGGCTCGACCGCGGCAAGGCTGACCGCTTTGTCGGCATGTACGTGAACGAGCTCACCGTGAGCTACGGAGAGCGGGGTCGGCAAGCGGTGCGGGAGCTGCTCGAACAGGCGTTCCAGCAGCGACTGATCCCACGCGTTCCCAGGCTGGAGTTCGTGTAGCAGCAATCCGGGCAGCGGATTGCTCGGGTACTATGTACCTACCACTACGGCGCGAACCGGCCGGTTCCTGATCTCGTAATCTGTGGTGACGGACCCGGTGTGGAGGGTCAACGGAGGCACAGATGCAGATCCAGTACCTGAAGCCGCTGAGCGAGTCGTGGCAGCACACGAAGAGGATGCTCTTCCAGCCGTTCGATCTCGGCAAGTGGCTCGTGATCGGCTTCACTGCCTGGTTGGCCGGTCTGTTCCGTGGCGGCGGGGGCGAGGTCAACCGTAGCGTCAAGGGTCCGGCAGATGTGCACCTCGCGGTTGACGAAGCGGCTCGGGGAGTGTCCCGTGCAGTACACCGACTCCTGGAGTCGCCATTCACGGGCACCCTGATCGTCCTCGCGGTGGTGGCGT
This sequence comes from Acidobacteriota bacterium, assembly GCA_022340775.1. GTDB lineage: Bacteria > Acidobacteriota > Thermoanaerobaculia > Thermoanaerobaculales > Sulfomarinibacteraceae > JAJDNH01. Next base: position 11,737 of record JAJDNH010000068.1, on the reverse strand, counting down.
TGATCCTGATCGTGCTCGCGCTGCTGTGGGTCAGCTCGCGGGCGAAGTTCATGTTCCTCGACAACGTTGCGAACGACCGTGCGGCCGTCGTCGAGCCGTGGAAGCGCCTGCGACGGCTGGGAGACTCCCTGTTCCTGTGGCGGCTCTGCTTCGGCCTCGCGTCACTCGTTCTGGTGCTGCTGATCGTGGGCGGTACCGTCGCCTCGCTGGTGCTGGTAGCGGCGGGCAAGAGCCTCGACCCGGGCTCTCTCCTGGTGGTGGTCCTGGCGGCGATGATCATTTTGGCGCTGTCGGTGGTGATCCTGTTCGTTGTCATCTGGGTCGAGAACTTCGTTGTCCCGATCATGTATCGGTTCAACCTCGGCGTGCTCGCGGCGTGGAGCCAATTCTGGCGATGGCTGCGGGTTTACCCGGCAGCGTTTATCGTCTACGGGCTGTTCGTGATCCTCCTGGCCATCTGCTTTGGCCTCACCGTCGTGCTGTTCGGTCTGATGACGTGCTGCATTGGACTCATCCTGATCGCGCTGCCGTACGTGGGGACGGTGCTGCTGCTGCCGGTGTGGGTGACCTACCGGTCGCTGGGGCCACGGTTCCTCGAGCAGCTCAGCCCCGAGTTCGGGATCTTCCCCGCCCCGCTGATCGAGGCGGACGCCGCGGTCGAAGAGGCGCCCACCGAGGAGTGAGCCCTACTCCTCCTGGATCTCGGCGCCGAGCGCGCGAAGACGTGATGGGAGGGCCTCGTACCCACGCTCGATTTGCTGCACGTTGTGGATCACGCTCTCTCCCTCAGCGCAGAGTGCTGCGATCACGAGCGCCATGCCGGCCCGGATATCCGGGCTCGACATGGTCTGACCGTAGAGGCGGGAAGGTCCGACCACGACCGCCCGGTGCGGGTCGCAGAGGACGATGCGCGCCCCCATGCCGATCAGCCGATCTACCCAGAACAGGCGGCTCTCGAACATCTTCTCGTGGATAAGAACGGTCCCTCGCGCCTGCGTGGCGAGGACCAGGATGATGCTGGTCAGGTCAGGCGGGAACGCCGGCCACGGTCCATCGTCGATCTTCGGGATCGCGCCGTGCAGGTCGTCCTGTACGACCAACGATTGCCGTGCCGGAACGAAGATGTCGGCCCCGCGCTCCTCCCACACTATGCCGAGGCGTTCGAACGCGATGCTGGTCATGCGGTGGTGCTCGGCAGGCCGTGCGTCACGGATGAGCAGCTCGCCTCCGGTGGCGACAGCGAGCCCGATGAAGGAACCGACCTCGATGTGGTCGGGGCCAACGGTTGCGCTGGCGCCGTGCAGCGCCTCAACACCCCGGACCCGGATGCAGTTGGTACCGATGCCCTCGACGTGGCCGCCCATCGCGTTGATCAGGTGGCAGAGCTCCTGGACGTGCGGCTCGGAGGCTGCGTTGCGGATCGTGGTACTGCCGCGCGCCAGGGCTGCCGCCATGACCGCGTTCTCGGTTGCCATCACGCTCATCTCGTGCAGAAAAAGCTCGCAACCGGTGAGACCGCGGGGCGCGGACAGCAGGTAGGCATCTGTATCGACCTCGACCTGGGCTCCGAGGTCACGGAGCGCGTGAATGTGGGTGTCGAGCGGCCGACGTCCGATCCGGTCGCCACCGGGGCGAGGTAGGATCGCCCGTCCGCCACGGGCGAGCAGCGGTCCGGCGAGCAGGAACGAGGCACGAATCTCGCGCGCCAGCTGATCGTGAGCGCCCTCGGCATTGATCTCTCCGGCGCTGATCGTCCACGCTCCTGGGCCCGCACCGGTGACTTCGGCGCCCGCATGGTGGAGGAGGCCCAGCATCGCGGTCACGTCGCGGATCATCGGCACATTGTCGAGTCGCACCGGTTCCGGCGTCAGCAGCGCCGCCGCCAACATGGGTAGGGCCGCGTTCTTGTTTCCCTTGGGGATCACGGTCCCGGAGAGGGTGGCGCCGCCACTGATTCGGTAGGACCTGGGCATCGAGCTGCCGGCATCGGCTTCGGGACCCTGGGGGCTCGCGACCTTCATGGTCCGACGATACCACCTTCCGTCTCGTGTAGACTCCGATCGTGGCACCCAGGTTGATTCTCCACCAGCTCCCGGGCGAGAAGCGGGCCGGCTATCTGACCGAGCTGATCGAAAAGCTCTACATCGATGGGCGGCGGGTGGTGGTGTGGGTCGCGGACGAGGGCCGGCGACAGATCCTCGATGACTACCTGTGGACCTTCCGCAAGCTGTCGTTCGTTCCCCACAGCCTGTGGCAGGGCGGGATGGAAGAGACCGACGATCCGGTCGTATTAATGGGTGAGGCCGGCAACCCGAACCGGGCCGACGTCTTGGTCGTGGGCGACGATCTACCCCCGACCGACTGGGTTGGCAGCTTCGATGAGATCTACGATCTCATCCCACCCGGGCCGGCGGGTGAGGCCAGGAGAGAGGCCTGGCGAGAAGCGGGGCTGCTGGCCGACTGAAAGGAGCGCCGAATGTCGCTGCTGGGGAACATCATCTGGCTGATCTTCGGCGGGTTGCTGGCCGGTTTGGGATACATCCTGGGCGGCTGCCTGCTGTGCATCACGATTGTCGGCATTCCGTTCGGCCTGCAGTCGATCCGCCTTGGGGTGGCCACCTTCGCCCCGTTTGGCAAGGAGGTCGTTTCGGCCAAGGGCGGCTACGGGGCTCTGAAGGTGGTCTTCGACGTTCTATGGCTCCTCCTGTTCGGTTGGGGGATCGCCCTCGCACACCTGATCCACGCCCTCGCCCTCGCGATCACGATCATCGGTATCCCGTTCGCGCTCCAGCACGTCAAGCTGGTGCCGGTCGCCCTCTTCCCGTTTGGCCACGAGCTGAGATAGACGGGCCCCGGGAATCCACCGCGGCACCAGTCCAAACAGTCACCCGAAGACGAAGAGGCCGCCCGGCCCGGAGAGCGGGCCGGACGGCGGTTTGGAGGCGACGGCTCGGACGGTGAGCCGCTAGCGACTGGTGCTTCTCAGCTGTACGTCGCCGCTCGCCGTGTCGATCCTGACGCGGACGGCTCCGGCCGCTGATGAGCTCAAATGCAGCGTTCTGCCACGGTCGGATTTATCGCCCGCAAAGTCCGAGTGGATCGAACCGGAGGACGTGGTCACCTTGCCCGCCACCTCGGTACCGGCCGGCAGCACGAAACGTGCGTCGCCCGACGCGGTGTCGACCACGACCTTGCTTCCTGCTGCGATCGAGGCCCACTCGAGCGACACGTCGCCGGAGGCCGTGTCGGCGCTGGCGGCGCCGGTAAGACCGCTGGCGGTGACGTCACCGGAGGCGGTGTCCGCCTTCAGCTGGTTGACCGCGCCGGTAACGTGGACGTCGCCGGAGGCGGTGTCGGCGGAAACGATCTCGATGACGCCCTCGAGCTCGAGGGTCACGTCGCCCGAGGCAGAGTCGATGCTGATCTCCCGAGCCCCGCCGTGGACCTCGACATCGCCGGAAGCAACATCGGCGCTCAGTTTGGCGTCTCCGAGGTTGCCGTTCAGCGTGCAGTCGCCGGAGGCCGTGTCGAGGATGAGATTCTTGCCCGGCGGCATGGTCACGACGACCTTCCCGCGGACGTTTCTGCTGCCAAAGCTGAACAGTGTCCAATGACGTTGGCCGACCGAACGGATCAACATGGTGTCGTGCTCCACCTTGAAGGCCGGTTCGTACCGCTTGAAAATCTGTTTCGCTCTTTCTCCGGTCGCCTTGGTTTCCAGGTCGACCGCGACCCGAACCTCGTCGCCGGGCGAGACGGTAACGGTCACGTCGTGGAAGGAAACGTCGACCTTGACGGCACTGCCGTCCGCCGCGCGGAAGACGTGCTCGTAGTGTTTGGTGGTTGCTCCTGCCGTCGCTGCGGCGGCCATGGCCGCTGCGACCAGCAGCGTCCTCAGGACTTGTCGGCTGCAGTTTCGCATCACTCCTCCTCCGGTGTTCGTGCAGACGAGCGGTCGACGCGACCCGGCCCTCCGGCCACGGTGCGCCGGAGCCTCTGCGCTGGACCGGACGGCCGCGTGCGTGTCACCACATCTTGATCGCGACTCGAGCGTCTTCGCTATCGACAGTGACCAGCGGTCCGTGCTTGGCCGCGGCCAAGACGCGCAGCGCGAGCTGCGGATTGCAGGTCTCCCAGTCCCACTTTTCGAGGGCTTCCACGATGCCGTCGAGTGGGACCCGGCACTGTACCGTTGCATCAGGCGCCTTGACGTCGATGATCAGGGTCTTGTCCTTCTTCTCGATCACCACGTTGGCGTCATCGGAACGGACGCGAACCAACGTGGTGTCGGGAGCGTCACGGAGCTCGCGCAGGGCGCGCATGATGGTCTCACGGTTCTCCTTGACCTCCGGCGGAATGTCGATGGGAGGCAGCGAGTCGGATGGCACGAAGGCGACCGCGGTCCGGATCAGCGGCAGCGGCACCGGGAGCTTGAGGTTGACCGCGTCCGGTCCCGTGGTGTGGACGTCGAGGACCATCCAGTTGGTGAAGAGAGCGGCGGCCAGGAGCCCGGCCGCCGCCGCCGCGACAACTACCGCTACGGTTGAAGTGCCCCGCTCTCGCATGATCAGTCGATCCACACGCGTACGTTGGCGTCGGGTGCGGTGACCTTGACCAGGTCACCCATGGTCTGGCTGGAAAGGCTGGCGAGGAGCGTCTTGAGGTCGAGCCGGTTGTCCTGGTCGATCGTGATGGAGTCGATGAGGCTCGCGGGGAGCTGGACCTGCACCTGCGCGTTGTCGTCCTTTTTCTCGTTGACGTCGACATAGATGGTGCCCGCTTCCTTCCTGACCTTGACGTCGGCGTCATCCGAGCTCACGGTCACGAACTGGGCGTCCGGGGCGTCTTTGATGGCCTTGAGCAGCTTCGGCCAGTCGATGTCGGCCTCGTCGGTGTGGAGGACGATCTTCCCGGCCTGCAGCTCATCGGTCTTGACTGCATCAAGGACCGTGAGCACCATGCCCAGGGGCACGCGGACGTCAACGTTGGCGTGATCCTCCGTCGACTCGACGTGCACGTTGAGCCAGCGCGTCGGCTCGGCGGCGATCAGTGCACCGGCCATCAGGACAAAGGCTGCGGAGAGGGTCAGTATCTTGCGCATCATCGGTCACCTCCGTGTGGTCTCACACGAGGAGTAACGGAGGGTGGGCCAAAAGGTTCTCGCTTGGCCCGGACCATTCATTCGCAATCTACTGCGACCGGCGATACGCCAGCCATCGCCGTGCTCTTCGCGTCTCGGCGTCCTCAGCATACGCTCCGAGTATGCCTCCGGCGCTTCGAAGCTCAGATCGTGGAGGTCCGGCCGGCGGCCCTGGTACCGTCCGCAGACCCGGCTTGGGGTCGAGATCAAGGCGCGAGGAGGAAGCTGTAGCCCCCGAGCTACCGCGACGACGAGCAACGCAGAGACCGGCCGCAAGCCGGCTCTGCCCTTCGGGTTGCGGCGGCACGGGCCCATCTTCTTCGTTGCCGAGCCTTGACGATGAAACGACATCGTCGGCGTCACGGCGCCTTGAATCTGGGCCCGTGGCGCACGCAACGGACGGCATCGGGGTCACCGGCCGGGCCTCTGCCGCTGACAAGCGTCTCACCGGTCTCGCTACGATCGCTCATGAATGCTCTGGGCCGGGAACCTGTGCAGACGAACCCGTCTTCGAAGCCTGAGACGCTGTTGGCAACTCCTGCTCTGGGCTGCGAAGAACTCCGCTAGCGGTCCTCTGCTCCGTGGCGGGCGTCGGCGCGGCTGGTGACGCGCTGGTACAGGAGCAGCAGCAGGAACGCCGTGAACCCTATGCCGGCGAACACGAACCAGATGTAGTGGGCGTGTGCGTAGACGGCGGGCAGCGGCCCCTGACCTGCCATGGCGACGTCGTATTGGTGCTTGAGAGCGGGCGCCAGCAGGCGCGGGTCGGGGCAGAACGCCTCAAGCAGGTAGCCCGATAGGATGAAGCCGAACAACCACGCGAAGAACGTGTTCATGTGCGCGTAGCCGAGGTACAGCCCTTCCTGGCCGGGCGGCGCCTGCTTCGAGGCGTACTCCAGGTAGCGCGGCGACAGGAAGCACTCGGCGAAGCCTTGAATGGCGATCCCGATAACCATCATGATCGTGATCGGGTGGAACGAGTAGCCGGCGAGGACGATGCGTCCCCCGATGAAGTGCGCCATGGACATCGTGAGCGGGGACAGGGAGATCAGCAGCAGCGCGATGCCGATCGCGGTCACCGGCTTCAAGCGGCGGATGAGCTGCGTGACGGGAACCACGAGCAGCACCACGACCAGTGGGTTGACGTTGGCGTACCACTCGGGGCTCGCGTGCTCGCCGACCAGGCGCAGGACGTACTTCGGCATCGAGGCGTAGAGCTGGCCCTGAATGGCCCAGAAGCCGGCGGTGATCAGGATCAGGCCGAGGAAACGCAGGTTGGACATCGCGATCCGCATGTCGCGCAGCGCTTCGTAGGCGCTGCGGGGGCGTTCTTCGCCGTTCTGCTTCGGCCAGTAGAAGAGGGCGACGACCAGCAGCGCGATAAACGCGGCCCCGGCGGAGTAGAGGGGGACATAGTCGAGCCCGAGCTCCACCCGCACCGGCTTCGCGATGGTCTTGCCGGTGAACGAACCGATGTTGACCATCATGTAGAACAAGCTGTACGCACGCGCCCGGTTGACCGAGTCGGAGCTCTTGGCGACGGTTCCGGTGATGATCGGCTTGACAAAGGAACCGCCGACAACCACCAGCGCCAGGGCGACCAGGACCGGTAGCTTGGTCGGATACAGGCCGAGGCTCGCATACCCTATCGACAAGAGAGCGAATGCCAGCAGCAGGGCCCGCCGGAAGCCCACCCGGTCGGCGGCGGCGCCGGTCAGGAAGGGCAGGAAGTAGATCAGTGACGAAAACAGGGCGCCGATCCAGCCGGCCTCGACGTCGGTGAAGCCAACGACTCGGGAGAGGAAGAGGGCCAGGGCGATGAAGGTGCCGTAGTATGCCGCGCGCTCGAAAAGCTCGATCGAGTTCGCGATCCAGAAGGTTGCGGGAAACCGCCAGGTCGTGGTCTCGGTCATCCAGGTCCTCCGGTTAGTCGGTTTTCGTCGTAGAGCCCTCACTCTAGCAATTCGCGCAGCGGATTGCTGGGAAACAGGGGTGAGCCGGCTCCCGTACAATGCCAACATGAGACGGAGAACTCGGTGGATTGTGGCCTTTCTGGTGGTCGTGGCGGGTGTGGTCGTGCTTCGACTCACAGTCCTGGCACCGCAGCCGATCGAGGTCAGGGTGGCAACGGTCGAGCGCGGCGTGGTCGAGGACACGGTGTCGAACACGCGCGCCGGAACGGTCAAGGCTCGACTTCGCGCCAAGCTGTCGCCGCAGATCGGCGGCCTGGTCGTGCGCTTGCCTTATCGACAGGGGAAGAAGGTCGCCAAAGGCGACCTGCTCCTGGAGCTCGACTCGAAGGTGCAGCGAGCGCAGCTCGAGGTGGCGCGCCGCGAGGTGGTGACGGCGCACCGACACGCCGAGGATGCCTGCTTGGCGGCAAGCCTGGCCGAGAAAGAGCTGGCGCGCACGGAAGGCCTCGATGCCAACGGCATCGCCAGCGCCCAGCAACTGGATACGGCAAGGAACGAGCGCGATCGGACCCGGGCGGCCTGCGGCGCGGCGAGGGCAGCGGTCGACCAGGCGGAGGCGACTGTTGGTGCTGCGCAGTCCCAGGCCGACCTGACTCTCTTGCGGGCCCCCTTTGCGGGTATCATCGCCGACGTCAGCACTGAGGTCGGAGAGTGGATCACTCCGTCGCCGCCGGGCGTCCCCATCCCGGCGGTGATCGACCTGCTCGATCCCTCCTCGCTCTACATCAGCGCTCCTATCGACGAGGTCGACTCGGAGCGTGTGGCGGTTGGTCAGGAGGTTCGGCTGAGCGTGGACTCACGTCCGGGCAAGCACTTCATGGGCCACGTCGTGCGCATCGCGCCCTACGTGGAGGACGTACTGGAACAGAACCGGACCGTGGAGCTCGAGGCCGAGCTCGACAACCCGGAGGCTGCTGCAGGTCTGCTGGCAGGCACCTCGGCGGACGTCGAGGTGATCCTCGACCGCAGGCGAGACGTTCTCCGCGTGCCGACCGCCGCGGTCGGAGAGGGCGGCTCGGTGCTGGTGCTCGTCGACGGCCGGCTGGTCGAGCGTACGATCAAGGGCGGTCTCAGTAACTGGGAGTTCACGGAGGTGTTGAACGGACTGTCGGCCGGCGACCGTGTCGTGACGCTGCGCGACTCCACGGCGGTGAAACCAGGGGCCCACGCGGTAGCAGCGCACGGCGATGCTTGAGCTGACCGGGATCTGGCGCACGTACGTTGTAGGGGACAGCGAGGTCAACGCGCTGCGCGACGTCTTTCTGGAGGTGGAGCGTGGCGAGCACCTGGCGGTGATGGGGCCGTCCGGCTCCGGCAAGTCGACCCTGCTCCACATCCTCGGCTGTCTCGACCGGCCGACTGCGGGCCGCTACCTTTTTGATGGCCGCGAGGTCGGCGCCCTCCCCGACGACGAGCGCTCGCACTTGCGCCAGCACGAGATCGGTTTTGTCTTCCAGTTCTTTCACCTGCTGTCGCGTTTGACCGCGCAAGGCAACGTCGAGCTGCCGATGCTGTTCGCCGGTGTGCCCCGCGACGAGCGGCGGCGGCGGGCGGCTCGGGCGCTCGAGGCGGTCGGCCTGGCGGATCGTGCCCACCATCGGCCCGATCAGCTCTCTGGCGGCCAGCGCCAGCGGGTTGCCATCGCGCGGGCCGTGGTCATGGAACCCAGCCTCCTGCTCGCCGACGAGCCGACCGGCAACCTCGATCGGTCGTCGGCTCTCGAGGTGATGGAGGTTCTCGAGGAGATGAACCGCGGCGGACAGACCCTGATCGTGGTCACCCATGACCCGGACGTCGCCGGCCGGGCCCGTCGCGTGGTTCGAATGTCCGACGGTGCCTTCGTCGAGGGGGCGGTGTGAGCCCGCTCGAGCTGATCGGGTTCGCTTTCGGCGCCCTTCGCGGGCACCGGTTGCGGACCGTTCTGTCGGTGGCCGGAGTGGCGGTCGGGATCGCGGCAGTGGTGGCGTTGACCGCACTTGGCGAAGGCGCCCGCCGTTACGTGGTGCAGGAGTTCACGTCGTTGGGGTCGAACCTGCTCATTATCATGCCGGGCAAGGTCGAGACGACGGGCGCGATGCCGTTCGGCGGTGTCGCCCATGACCTGACGATCGAGGACGCGCAGGCGATCGCGCAGCGGGTTGGAGGCGTTGTTCGCACCGCACCGGTGGCGGCTGCCACCGAGACGGTGCAGGCGGGCGATCGCGGCCGCTCGCTCGCCATCCTCGGGACCACCGCAGAGTACAGCCAGGTGCGGCAGGTGACCGTGGCCGCCGGCAGGTTTCTCCCCAGCGGTGAGGCTCATCAGAGCGGCGCCGAGCTGGTGCTGGGCTCGAAGGCGGCGAGAGAGCTCTTCGGCGCAGCCAATCCGTTGGGGAAGACCGTTCGCGTCGGGCCCTACCGGTTCCGGGTGGTCGGCGTGCTGGCGCCCAAGGGGAGGTCCCTGGGCTTCGACTTCGACGATCTCGCGTTCGTGCCGGTGCGTACCGCCATGCGGATCTTCGACCGCAGCTCGCTGTTCCGGGTGCTGGTCGAGATGCGGTCGACCGACGGGCTCGACCAGGCCAAGGAGGACGTGCTCGGCCTGCTGCGCGAGCGCCACCGGGCGGACGACGTGACCATCGTTACTCAGGGCGCCGTGCTGTCGGCGTTCTCGGCGATCCTGGCGGTGCTGACGGCGGCGTTGGTGGCGATTGCCTCGGTGTCGCTGACGGTGGCGGGCATCGGGATCATGAACGTGATGCTGATCTCGGTCACCGAACGCCGTGCCGAGATCGGCCTGCTGAAGGCCCTTGGAGCCAGAAACCGCCAAGTGCTGGGCGCGTTCCTGACCGAGGCCGTCGTGCTGTCGTCGCTCGGTGGCCTGGTCGGGCTGGGCGTTGGGGCTCTGGTGGTTCGCCTGTTCGTGGGCATCTACCCGACCTTCCCGGCGACCCCCCCGGTGTGGGCGATCTCGCTGTCGATCGCGGTCTCGGTGCTGGTGGGTGGGCTGTTCGGAGTGTGGCCGGCCCGACGGGCAACTCGTCTCGATCCGGTCACAGCGCTCACAGGGAGGTGAGGTGACCTTCCTCGACCTGCTGCGCTTCGTGGCCGGTGCGCTCAAGGGCCAGCGCCTGCGGTCGTTCCTGTCCGCCCTCGGCGTCGGGATCGGCGTCGCGGCCGTGATCCTGCTCACCTCCCTGGGGGAGGGTACCCGGGAGTACGTGGTGTCGCAGTTCACGCAGTTCGGCACCAACCTGATAGGGATCAACCCGGGCAAGGTCAAGACCATGGGGATGCCGGGCGTCTTCGGCGGCACGACCCACAAGCTGACCGTCGACGATGCCGAAGCGCTGCGGCGGGTGCCCGGCGTCGACAAGGTGATTCCGGTGGCGATGGGACAGGCGCGTGTCGAGGGCAACGGCAGGGGCCGCTCGGTCTACATCTACGGCGTCAACCACGAGGCGACGGCGGCCTGGAAGTTCGCGGTCGCCCAGGGGTCGTTCCTGCCACCGATGGACCCTCATCGCAGCGGCGCCTTCGCGGTCTTCGGTCCGAGGCTGGCCCGCGAGCTGTTCGGGGCAAGCTCGCCGCTCGGCCAGCGGGTGCGAATCGGCGGCTGGTCGTTCCGGGTGATCGGCGTCATGGAGCCCAAGGGGCAGTTGCTCGGCTTCGACCTCGACGATGCCGCCTACATTCCGGTGGGCTCGGCGATGGCGCTGTTCAATCTCGAGGAGCTCAACGAGATCGATGTCCTGGCGGTGAGCTCGGACGCCGTTCAGCCGGTCAAGGAGGGCATGCGAAGGCTGCTGATGGCGCGTCACCGGGGCGAGGACGATTTCACCATCACCACGCAGGACGAGATGCTGGCGACCTTCGGGCGCGTGATCGGCATCATCACGGTGGCGGTCTCGGGCATCGGCGGCATCTCGCTGCTGGTCGGTGCGATGGGGATCCTGACCATCATGTGGATTTCGGTCCACGAGCGCACTGCCGAGATCGGCGTTCTGCGTGCGCTCGGCGTGCGACGTTCGGTGATCGAACGCCTGTTCCTGCTCGAGTCCGTGGTCTTGGCCGTAGCCGGAGGGGTGTTCGGCCTCGCCGCCGGATTCGGGATCGGCCTTGCGGCACGCGTCCTCGTGCCGGGCCTGCCGGTCAGGACACCACCTGGGGCCGTGGCTGCGGCCATCGTCATGAGCCTGGTGGTCGGCATCGCGAGCGGCTGGGTTCCTGCCCGCCGCGCCGCGTTCCTCGACCCGATCGAGGCACTGAGGGAGGAGTGAACTCCCCCCTCTGCCCCAGCACCACCCGAGGTCGAGAGTGGGTGTTGGGGCGCATCTCCTTTTCGGGTAGTGTCCCGAAGGGTCTGCAAAAAGGTAGAGAGGGCCATGAGGCTCCGATAGATTCGGGGAATGAGAAGAAACCCGAAACAAGGAGGAGCGACATGGCCCAGAAGAAGCGTAGCGCGGTGGTAGAGGAGTGGAAAGAGGCACTGGCAGAGGACGACGGATTTCGGGAGGCGGTGAGGGCCTACGTGCAGGAGGTGCTTGAGGCGGAGATGGACGAGGCTCTTGGTGCGGGGAAGTGGGAGCGGACTGCGAGCCGCCAGGGGTACCGGGCGGGCTACTACGAGCGGACGCTGATCACG
>JAJDNH010000057.1 GCA_022340775.1 Acidobacteriota bacterium | reverse complement strand
CGTGATCTACGGCGATGGCCCGGCAAGACCCTTAGTCGAAGAGGTTCTCCGCAGGGACGCGCCGGATGGAGCCGTCAAGCTGGCTGGGGTCGTGCCCTCCGACGCGGTGCAGCAGCACCTCCTCGATGCCCACGCTTTGGCCCTGCTCTCGGACTACGAGGGACTGCCCATCGCGCTCATGGAGGCGATGGCATGCGGTGTGGTCCCCATTTGTCTGGCTATGGCCAGTGGAGTCCCGGAGCTCGTCGAGCACGAGGTTACGGGTCTGGTGGTCAGTGATCGCAACGATGACTTCGTGGGAGCCGTGCGCCGCCTCCGAACCGACGGGGCCCTCTGGCGGAGGCTCTCGGCCGCGTCCAGAGAGCGAGTCGCGAGCGAGTACACGGCCGACCGTGGCGCCTCGTTGTGGTGGGAGCTGCTCCGAGATCTGGGTTCGCCGGCACGCGCAGCGAATCTTCTGAGAGTGCCGTTGTGGCCGCGTCTCCCTGCCTTCGACCATGCCATGGCCCGCGAAGATTTCCGTTGGCGTCCGTTGCCAGTAAGGCTCGCGGCGCGCCTGACACGTCGAGCGACCCGCTGGGGAAGAACCAACGATGGCACCTGGTAGCGGTCCTTTCCGGCCCCGTCTGACACCCGCTACTCTCGACACGTGGCTGGTCCGTCGGTCTATCGCCAAGGCGCTGTGGGCGAACCTCCATCGGCTCTCGGGAACGGTTCTCGACGTCGGCTGTGGTTTCAAGCCGTACCGTGGCCCGGTTCTCGCTTCCCCAAGCCGCGCCCAACGCTATGTCGGTCTCGACCTTTGGTGCAACGCCTACGGCCTCCCCGACCTCGCCTGGGACGGCCGTAGCATCCCGCTGTCCGACGGCTCTGTCGATGGCGTTCTGCTCACGGAGGTGCTCGAGCACTGCACCGATCCGGGCTCGGTGCTGAGCGAGTGCGGGAGGGTGCTACGCCCAGGAGGAATCGTCTTCGTCACGATTCCCTTCCTGTGGCCGCTCCACGAGGTGCCGCGCGACGAACAGCGGCTCACTCCGTTCGCCCTCGATCGGCTGCTACGGACGGCAGGCCTCGTTATCGTCGAAATGAAGGCGTTGGGCGGGTGGGACGCTGCCCTCGCTCAGATGCTCGGTCTGTGGGTGCGACGGCGCATGAGTGGCACAGCGGTCAAGCGTGCGCTACGCACAGTTCTGTCACCGCTGCTGTGGCCGGTGATCGCGGCGCTGTCCCATCTCGATGTGCTTCCTCATGGTTTCCATGAAGGAACCATGATTACCGGTCTCGCAGCGGTCGCCACCAAGCCGTCTACCTCAGAGTAGGTCGTGCCACAGCGCTTCTCCCAGGATCGTATCCGAAAGGGCTTGTCCGACTGCTGTTTACTGCCTGGCTCCTGAACTGCCTCACCAACCTGCTGCTCTTGACGCCCCACCTTGCGATGGACTCGGACATCCATGAGAACGCCCGGACGCGGCAGCGCCGGCGCTGCACCAGCAGGAAAGAGACGGCTTTCATGGCCACGCTATCGGAGATCGTCGGCCTGGCGCGAGCTTGGTTCCGTCGAACTGGGCACACCGGGGTCCTTTCGGCCCCGCACCAACGCGAGCAGCAGTGCCGCCCAGGTTCTGGCACTCGAGCGGAGAACGGCGGCAAGGCGCGCGTTTGCCCACCAAGCCTTCCGATCTCCGCGAGCCACGGCAGCCTTGGCTTGTTGGAGCGCGATCAGACCCAGCCAGTCCCGGTTGTGCCGGCGGACGAGGTCTCTCTCAGACTGGGAGTCGAGGCGAGCGAGCAGCAACTCGACCACCGAGAGGCCGTCACGGATGTTCTCCCCTCGGCATGCCTGTGAAGCGCTGGCAGCGCCGGTGTGGATGCGATAGAGAGCCTTGGGTGGCGTTACCCACGCAACCGGCCCGACAGCGGCGCCCCGGTTCCACATTTCCCAATCCGGAGCGTGGGTGAACCCCGGCAGGAATCCTCCGACCGTCTCATACGTGGCGCGCGGCACGACCACCGCCGGCGTGCGCAGCCGGTTCCCCATTGCCAGCGCAACTCGCGCGTCGATCACGTAGCCGCCGCGAGCTTCGTGGGGGGCGGTAATGCGGAGCCAGTGACCAGCTTCATCGATCTCAACCGACTGACCTGCAATGAGAGCCACGCCGGTCGAACCGGCGTCAGAATAGGCGTCATAAAACCCCGGGAGGACCTCGTCGTCGTCATTCAGGAGGTGTACCAGTTCGCCGCGCGACCGGAGCACGCAGGTGTTCCAGTTCTCCGCCATCGGCAGGTGCACGGGCTGACGGAAGATCCCGACGCGGTCGCCGGCGAGGTCGTGGACGAGTCGCTGTAGGCCCTCGTGGTCGTCGCCGTTGTCGACCAGCTCGATCTGCATTGCCGCTGGCCCCGGATCCTGTTCGAGGACGCTGCGCAGAGCTGCGCCCAGGAACGGCGACCGGCCGAGCGTCGGGATCATCACCGACCAGCGCGGCCGCTTGGACGAGCCTGTAACCGGCGCGATCGCCGGTGGAGAGGGTTGAGAAACGCGCCGACGCAACCTGGGCCTCACCGACTGCCCACGAACTCGTGGATTTGGCCAGCAACCCATTCGAGCATCGCATCGGTGAGGCCCGGGTAGACCCCGAGCCAGAAGGTCCGTTCCACGATGACGTCGGTGTTCGCGAGATTGCCGACAACCCGGTTCGGCATATCACGGTAGGCGGGCTGGCGGAGGAGGTTGCCACCGAAAAGCAGGCGCGTTGCGATCCCCGCACGGCTGAGAACGGCGATGAGGTCGCTCCTGCAAAACGGAGCCTCCGGTCGAAGCGTCAGCGGGAAACCGAACCAACTGGGCTCGGAGCCGGGCGTTGCCTCCGGGAGGATGAAGAACTCGGCGAGAGGTGCCAGAGCCTCGTAGAGAGCAGCGAAGTTGCGTCTGCGCGCTGCGATGAATGCGGGGAGTTTTGCAAGCTGCGCCACACCCACAGCCGCCTGCAGGTCGGTGAGCTTGAGATTGTAGCCGACGTGAGAATACACATACTTGTGGTCGTAACCGACCGGAAGGTCACCGAGGTTCCAGGCGAACCGCTTGCCACAAGTGTTGTCGTGGCCGGGCTGGCACCAACAGTCTCTTCCCCAGTCACGGAACGACTCCAGGAGGCGCTTCAACCGGGCGTCCGAGGTGAGAACGCATCCCCCCTCGCCCATCGTCATGTGATGAGCCGGGTAGAAGCTCACGGACGCCAGGTCACCGAAGGTCCCCGTGAGGCGGCCGCGGTACAGGGAGCCCACGGCATCACAGTTGTCTTCAACCAGCCAGAGGCCCAGGCGCTCGGCGATCGCCTTTACGGCTTCGGCGTCAAACGGGTTCCCGAGCGTGTGCGCCAGGACGATGGCGCGTGTCCGGGAACCCACGGCCTCCTCGAGGCGGTCCGCCGCAACGTTGTAAGTTCCCAACTCGACATCGACGAAGACCGGCACGAGGCTGTTCTGAAGGATGGGGTTGAGCGTTGTGGGGAAGCCGGCTGCGACTGTGATCACCTCGTCGCCAGGGCGCAGGCGGCGCTCCCCAAGCGATGGCGAGGTCAGCGCACTCACGGCAAGGAGGTTCGCCGACGAGCCTGAGTTGCACAGCACGGCGTGGTCAACGCCAAAGAACGCCGCAAACTCGCGTTCGAACCGGCTCGCGAAGCGACCCGTCGTGAGCCAGAAATCGAGGGCAGCATCGACGAGAGCCGTTATCTCCTCCCCGTCGAACACCCGCCCGGCGTACGGGACGGGCGAGACCCCCGGCACGAACGGCGAAGCGACGAAAGCCTCGCGCGCGTAGCGGCGAACCTGCTCGAGGATGGCCGCGCGCAGGTCATCGACGCTCACCCTGTACTCCAACTCATGTCCGCAACAGCAGCCTCGACCCCGCGCATCTCGATGCCAAGTTCCGCAACCGCCCGGGACGTTACCAGGCCGGCCGAAAGGGGCCGGGCTGCGCGTTGGCCCAGCATTTCCGTGGTAACGCCCTCGATCAGCGAACAATCGAGGCCGAGTACCTGCGCGGCACGCTGAGCAAGCTCCAGCCGTGTCATACGCTCATTGCCGACGGCGTGCACGACACCACCTGCGCCGGCCCGAACGAGGGCGACGATGGCCTGTGCGAGGTCAGGCGCGTAGGTCGGCGTACCGACCTGGTCGATCGGGACTTTGATGCAGCGGCCGGCCTCAAGCTCGGAGAACAGACGCGCAATAAAGTTCTTGCCACGCGCCTCTCTGCCGAACACGACCGTGGTGCGGACGACCAGCGGGTTGGGGGCATGGGCGATCACCTGCAACTCGGCGAAGACCTTGTGGAGGCCGTAGGTCGAGATTGGGCGGACGGTGTCGTTCTCGCGGTAAGGGCCAGCCTGTCCGTCGAAGACATAGTCGGTGGAGACCAGCACGACACCGGCACCGCACTGCCTCGCGGCGGCGACGACGTTGGCCGTGCCGCGCACATTCACGTCGTAGGAGGCCGCGGGTTCAGTCTCGCACGCCTCAACATCCGCGGTCGCCGCTGCAAGCACGATCGTCGCGGGCCGGACGCGGGCGACCATGGCGGCGACGGAGGCTCCGTCGCGGACGTCAAGCCTGGGGAGATCTCTCGCACCGTCCATCGAGAACCGCGTACCCATCGCCTCCAGGCCGAGGTCTCGCAACGCTGCAATCACGTGGCTGCCGACAAGCCCCGAAGCACCAAGGACCAGTGTGGTGGTCATCGGTATTGCAGGTTCCAATCGTACGGGATTCTCGGGTCAGCGGGGTCAGTACGTTCGATCTCGGTCGGATCGTGTGGCACTGTGGCGCAGTTGGCAACAATCGCCGTGTCGCCTCCGACACACTTGAATCCGTTCCAGATCCCGGGCGGGACCTGGACGAGAACGTAGTTCGACTCTCCAGCGAAGATCTCCATAAGCTCGCCCCGCGTGGTTGAGTCCTCCCTCGCGTCGTACAGCACGAGCTTGATCAAACCGTATGGTACGGCGTAGTTCAGAGTCATGCGAGTGTGGCGATGCCAGCCCTTGACGACACCCGGGTAGACCGTGCTGAAGTAAATCTCGCCGAAACCGCGAAAGTGCTGCTCGTCGCTGCGCAGCATGTGCATGACGACCCCGCGCTCGTCGGGAATCCGGCGGAGAGGGATGATCTTCACACCGTCGATCATGAGAGTACCTCTGGCGCCCCGACACTCGTCCCGGTTTCGGAGAAGTAGGCGCGATACCACTCGATGGTGCGCCGCAAGCCCTCATCCACCGTGAAGATCGGCTTCCAGTCGAGGACCTCGCGGGCCTTCCGCGCGTCGAGGTGCTGCGCCTGGAGCTCACCCGGCGCCTCGTTGAGCACAAGCGGCTCGAGGTCCGAGCCCATCGCGGCAAGGATCCGCTCGACCAGCGCGAGCGTCGTGAACGGCTGCTCGTTGGAGAAATTGAACGCCTCGCCGTTGAGATCGAGGTTAGCGTCAAGGCGCTCGGCGAGCAGGATGTACGCGGCTGCCGCGTCCTCGACGAAAAAGTAGTCGCGCAGGGGAGTGCCGTCGGAGCGGATGACAGGCCGCTCGCCGAGGAGAACCGCGCGGATCGTCCCGGGCACGAGACGATTCCAGTTCAGGTCACCACCCCCGAAAAAGTTCCCGCACCTGGTGATCACGACTGGCAGCTGATAGGTCGCCGCGTACGACTGTGCGAGGAGGTCGACGCATGACTTCGAGACGTCATACGGGTGCCGCCCCTGCAAGGGATGTGACTCACGATAAGGCAAATCGTCGCTCGCGCCGTATGCCTTGTCCGAAGATGCAACGACCACCCCCCTCACCAGCGGACTCCTTCGGCATGCCTCCAGGAGGGACCACGTGCCGGCAATGTTCGTGTCGAACGTCGACACCGGGTCTCGGTTGGCGACGGGGACGAGGGTCTGCGCGGCCAGGTGAAACACGGTGGAGATCTCGTACTCTCCCAGAACGCGTTGGAGGAGAGCCTGGTCCCTGACGTCGCCACGCACGACCACGACACTGTTGAGCATGTCACCGCGCAACAAAACCGACCGTGGTACCCAGTCTCGCACGAGGCAGACAACGTCGGCGCCGAGGTCGAGAAGACGGCCCACGAGCCAACCACCGGCTAGGCCGGTCGCGCCGGTGACCAGGGTCGGTCGCTGGCGCCAGAACAACTGCGTGCCGCAATTCATGACCATACCTTCCACGGGGCCGCACCGCTCTCCCAGAGATTCTGTAGGAGACGGACGTCACGGAGAGTGTCCATGCACTGCCAGAAGCCACGGTGGCAGTAGGCCGCGAGTTGGTGTTCCGAGGCCAGGCGTTCAAGGGGCTCGCGCTCGAAGACGGTGTCGTCACCGGCTATATGATTGACGACGCCGGGTTCGAGCACGAAAAAACCACCATTGATCCATCCTTCGCCGATCTGCGGCTTTTCGTCGAACGCGACGGCGCGGTCGCCGTCGATCGTCAGACCACCGAACCGCGCGGGCGGCCGCACGGCGGTCACCGTGGCGAGACAGTTCTGGCGCCGATGGAACTCCAGCAGGGCGGACACGTCTACGTCGGCAACGCCGTCGCCGTAGGTCAGTAGCACGGTCTCTCCCTCTGCATACTCGAGGACACGGCGGACACGGCCTCCTGTCTGCGTGGCAAGACCGGTATCCAAAAGGTGGACCGTCCAGTTCTCGGAACCGCCATCGCTCACTGTCACCTCGCCCGTGGCGAGCCGGACGACGAGGTTGCTGACGCGGTACCGATAGCTCAGGAAGTAGTCCTTGATCACGTCCCCTTTGTAGCCGAGAGCGATGATGAACTCGTTGACGCCGTAGCACGAGTACGTCTTCATGACGTGCCAAAGCAGCGGCCACCCGCCGATCTCAACCATCGGCTTTGGCCGGACGCTCGTTTCTTCCTGCAACCTGGTCCCTAGACCTCCCGCAAGAATGGCTGCCTTCATGATGCTTCCGGCACGGTGACCATGAGCGTGCTTCCCTGGATGACAATATTGCCCCATGAAGGGTTCCACACCGAGATGTTGGTGGCTTCGCCGAGCCCCAGCACCTCGAAGGTCGGAGTACCAATCACGACATCGAGATCGTGGCGCGCGCCGCGTTCATCGCCACGACCCAAACTGAAACCCGCTGTATAGATCCCGGGCGCGAGGCTCAGATCGGAGATCCGGAGCCGCAGATCGACCCGCTGCTCCGGAGGGACATCGAAGACCCGCCGGGCGAAAAGCGTGCCGACGCACGCTCCCAGCGAATTGAAGATGCTCGCGGCCAGAGTGAGCTGTCTAAAGCCGTGCTGGGACTCCAACTGGAGCTGGAAAACGAGTGGCTCGTCGCATCGCACCGAGCGCCTGTCTTCGCAAACCAAATCGACCGATGTGAAGCGCACCTCGCGACCCACGCCGGGCAAGCGGAAGCGAGCCAAGTCCGATGGCTCGCCTTGGGCGCCACTGCGAACGTAGGAGGCTACGACCTCGGTAGCGGAGCCGCTATGGACCGTTTGGCCGCCGTCGAGACAGAGGCCACGACTGCACAACCCCGCGACTGCGCCGAGGTTGTGGCTCACAAACACTACGGTGCGGCCGTCGCGTGCAACGTCGCCCATCTTCCCAAGACACTTCTTCTGGAACGCCGCGTCGCCGACGGCCAGGACCTCGTCCACGAGCAGGATCTCCGGCTCGAGGTGGGCAGCCACCGCGAAAGCCAGGCGGACGTACATCCCGGAGGAGTAGTGTTTCACCGGGGTGTCGAGGAAACGCTCCACCTCGGCGAAAGCCACCATCTCATCGAACTTGCGTTCGATCTCCACCTTGCGCATGCCGAGGATGGCACCGTTCAGGTAGATGTTCTCGCGCCCGGTGAGCTCGGGGTGGAAGCCCGTTCCCACTTCGAGAAGGGAGCCCACACGACCGTGCAACTCCACGCGCCCCGTTGTGGGCTCAGTAATGCGGGAGAGGATCTTGAGGAGGGTCGTCTTGCCGGCGCCGTTGCGGCCGATGACGCCCAACACCTCGCCCCGCTTCACCTCCAAATCGATATCCTTGAGGGCCCACAGCGTGTCGTCCCGAGCACCGCGCCGGCGCAGTAGCCGGCCCGGGAAACCCATGATGGTCTCGCGCAACGTACGCGAGGCGCCACGTCGCTCGCCGAGGCGGTAGCGCTTGCCGAGCCCCTGCACACGAATCGCGACGTCGTTCGGCATCAAGGTATTAGACCACATCGGCGAAGGTCTTTTCCATTCGCCGGAAGTAAGCGGCGCCGGCTACCAGGGCGACCGCTGTCACCGCAACGCTTGCCCAGATCACCGGTCCCGGAGGCGTCCCGATACCGAGGAGGGCCCAGCGGAAGCCTTCAACCACCCCGACCATTGGATTCAGCCCATAGAGCCATCCTGGGAGACCAAGCTCCTGGAGCTTGCCCACGACCGCCTTGGCCGGATAGATCACGGGTGTGACGAACAGCCAGATTTGGACCAGGAACGGCACCACGTAGCGGACGTCGCGGTACTCGACATTGAGAGCGGAAAGCCAGGTCCCGGCCCCGAGGGCGACCGCAAACGCCAACAAGAAGAACGCCGGCAAGGCCAGCACCGCGACGGTGGGGACGACACCGTAGAACGCCATCAGGCCCAGCAGCACGAGAAAAGCGAGCGCGAAGTCCACCACGCCAGCCAGCACGGTCGCCAAGGGGATGACCAGCCTTGGAAAGTAGACCTTGGTGATGAGGTGCGAAGAACCGACCAGGCTGTTCGACGACTGGGTCAGCCCTTGCGCGAAGAAGGTCCAGGGAAGCAGCCCGACATACGAGAAGATCGGGTATGGCACACCCTCCGAGCCGATCTTGGCCAGGCGACCGAAGAAGATCGTGAACACGACCATGGTCAAGGTCGGCTGCAGGATCGCCCAGGCGGCGCCGAGCAGCGTCTGCTTGTAGCGCACCTTGACGTCACGCCACACCAGGAAGTACAGGAGCTCACGGTACTCCCACAGGTCACGCAACCGGAGGGACACCCACCCGCGGGCGGGCTCGATGACAGTCTTAGGTGCGCCGCCTGCCCGGACGCCTTCGGGCGCAGGCGCCTGGGGTACGGCCATGCCTCAGGCGCCCGGGGCCGCGACTCCAGCCGCAGCCAGCTCGGCTCTCACCATCATCTCGACCAGCTCGTCGAAGGTCACGGTCTGCTTCCAGCCGAGCTCACGCTTCGCCTTGGTCGCATCGGCGAGCAGGTAGTCGACCTCGGCGGGACGGTAGTACTTCGGATCGACGACAACGCGTGCCTGACCGGTCGCCCGCTCGCGGCCAATCTCGGCCTCCGCCTCTCCCTCCCACTCGAGCTCCATGCCGGCGACGGCGAATGCGTTCTCTGCGAACTGGCGTACCGAGTGCGCCTCGCCGGTACCGATCACGTAGTCGTCCGGCCGCGGTGCCTGCAGCATCTGCCACATGGCCAGCACGTGGTCGCCTGCAAAGCCCCAGTCGCGCCGCGCATCGAGGTTACCGAGCGCCACGCTGTCACGACGCCCGGCGGCGATCTCTGCGGCGGCGCGAGTGATCTTGCGGGTGACGAAGTTCTCTCCACGCCTCGGCGACTCGTGGTTGAACAGGATGCCGTTGGCGGCGAACAGACCGTACGCTTCGCGGTAGTTCACGGTCGCCCAGAAGGCGTACATTTTGGCCACCGCGTAAGGAGAACGAGGATGAAACGGGGTCCTCTCGCTTTGCGGGCTCTCGGCAGCCAGCCCGAAAAGCTCCGATGACGAGGCCTGATAGAAACGGGCATTGGGCACAATCCGGCGGACCGCCTCCAGCATCCGGACGACTCCGAGAGCCGTGATCTCGCCGGTGTAGGTCGGCATCGCGAACGAGATGCCGACGTGGGACTGAGCCGCCAGGTTGTACACCTCGTCCGGCTCGGCGTCGCGGAGCACGTTGATCAGCGACTCCGAGTCGCCGAGGTCACCGTAGTGCAGCCGGAGACGCTGTCTTGTCGTTGGGTCGTCACGGAGGTGGTCGATTCGCTCGCGATTGAAGGTCGACGAGCGCCGCACCAGCCCGTGGACCTCGTATCCCTTTGCCAGAAGAAGCTCGGCCAGGTAGGAGCCGTCCTGCCCGGTGATACCGGTGATGAGCGCTCTCTTCATAGCTCCGGATTGTACCCTGGCCCGGGTCATCCGCTCGCAATCTACTGCGAACGACCATACGCCAGCCAGGGCCGCGCTCTTCGCGTCTCGCTATCCTCAACATACAGGAAGTATGCCTCTGGTAGCTCAACGCTCAGATCGTAGAGGTCCGGTCGGTGGCCTCGGTACCGTCCGCAGACCCGGCTTGGAGTCGAGATCAAGGCGCGAGGAGGAAGCTGTAGCCCCTGAGGTACCGCGACGACGAGCAACGCAGAGATAGGCCGCAAGCCGGGCCTGCCCTCCGGGTTGCGGCGGCACGGGCCCATCTTCTTCGTTGCAGCACCTTGACGATGAAACGACATCGCCCGCGGTGCGGCGCCTCGAATCTGTGCCCGTGGCGCACGCAACGGACAGCATCGAGGCCACCGGCCGGGCCTCTGCTCCTGACAAGCGTCTCGCCGCTCTCGCTACGATCGCGCCCGGATAACCCGGACTTGGAAGAGAGCATGGGAGGCTCCGGCGCGAGAAAGAAGCGTGCATGTCGCACGCCTCCCGAATCTCACTACGAGTGGGCCCTCCACCGAGGCCTTCTCGGGCTCTGAAGGGACGAACACTCTCAACCGGGAACGCTCTCGGGCGGTTCCATAGTCGTCTCGCCGACATGAGATTGCAGCGTAGAGACGACCTGTTTCAAAAAAAGAAGCGCGATCCGAGCTACCGCTCGACGCGATAGTTCGGCGCCTCCTTGGTAATGACCACGTCGTGGGCGTGGCTCTCCTTGAGACCGGCGCCGGTAACTCGGATGAAACGGGCCTTGCTATGCAGGTCGGCGATGCTGGCGCACCCCGAGAGTCCCATCCCCGCGCGCAGCCCACCGACCAGCTGCGTCAGCTGGTTGGAGAGCGGTCCCTTGTAAGGCACCATGCCCTCGATCCCCTCGGGTACGAGCTTGGCGAGCTCGGCATCGTCCTGGAAGTAGCGATCGCGAGCGCTGTCGAGCGACTTCATCGCGCCCAGCGAGCCCATCCCACGGTACGCCTTGAAGGTCCGCCCCTGGTACAGGATCTGCTCTCCCGGCGACTCCTCGACGCCCGCGAACAACGAGCCGATCATGACCGCATCGGCGCCGGCCGCCAGCCCCTTGGTGATGTCTCCGGAGTAGCGCACGCCGCCGTCGGCGATGATCGGGACTCCGAGCTCGTGCGCCACCCGCGCGCACTCTTGAATCGCAGTGATCTGAGGCATGCCGGCACCGGTGACGACCCGGGTGGTGCAGATCGAGCCCGGCCCGATACCGACCTTTACGCAATCGACTCCCAGGTCGATGAGATCGCGCGTTCCGTCGCCGGTCGCCACGTTGCCGACGATCAGCGGCACATCCGGGAAGCTCGCTTTGACCCGTTCGACGGCCTGCATGACGCCCCGCGAGTGGGCGTGAGAGCTGTCCAGGCACAGCAGGTCGACGTTGCGCTCGACCATGGCGGCGCATCGCTCCGCGATGTCGCCGGTAACACCGAGCGCCGCTGCTACCCTCAGCCTCCCGAGCTCGTCCTTGCAGGCGTTCGGAAAGTCCTGCGCTTTCTTGATGTCCTTGACGGTGATCAGGCCCCGCAGGGCGCCGTCCGCCTCGACCACCAGCAGCTTCTCGATGCGGTGCTGGTGAAGCAGCGCCTTGGCCTCGTCGAGCGTCGTGCCGACGGGCGCCGTCACCAGCTCGCGCTTGGTCATGAAGTCCGAGATCGGCCTCTCGAACTCTGTGCAAAAGCGCAGGTCCCGATTGGTCAGGATGCCTTTGAGCTGACCGTGGGTGTCGACCACCGGGAGACCGGAGATCCGGTACCTGGCCATGACGTCCAGCGCTTCCTGCACCAGCTGCTCCGGATGGATGGTCACCGGGTCGACGATCATCCCGGACTCCGAGCGCTTGACCTTGTCAATCTCGGCCGCCTGCTGCTCGATGCTCATGCTCTTGTGAACGACGCCGATCCCGCCATGCTGGGCCATCGCGATCGCCATTGTGGCCTCGGTGACCGTGTCCATGGCGGCCGAGACGATCGGCAGCTGCAGCGCCATGCCGCCTCGGGTCAGGCGCGTCTGTACGTCCACTTGGTTGGGATGGACTTCCGACCTGGCGGGCACCAGCAGCACGTCATCGAAGGTCAGTCCGATCGGTACCTGGTCGCTCATGGCTCTAGCTCCCCGTTCGCGCCGCCGCGCCGTGACAGTGCTTGTACTTCTTCCCCGAGCCGCACGGGCAGGGGTCGTTGCGACCGATCTTGGGCTGAGTCCGCCGCACCGTGACCGGCTTCGTGGGCCCACCGACCGGCGTGTTCGCCGCCTGCTCCTGCTCCGCGTGAGAGGCCGCCAGAGCCGCCGCCTCCGGGTGCGACAGGGTTGTGGCCTGGGGACGCCGCCGATGGACCGGCATCTCGGGCGCCGGCTCCGCGTGGAACAGGAACATCACGACCTGGTCCTCGATCCGCTCCATCATGGATTCGAACAGGTCATAGGACTCGCGCTTGTACTCAACGAGCGGATCGCGCTGGCCATACGCCCGCAGCCCGATCCCTTCCCGCAGGTGATCGAGGGCGAGCAGGTGGTCTTTCCACTGTCGGTCCACGGTGTCCAGGAGGATGAACTTCTCGAGGCTGGCGAACTGCTCGTCCCCGAACTTCGCCGCGCGCGTCTCGTACCGCTCCCGCGCGGCCGCGATGAGCTTGTCCTCGAGCTCGATACGGTTGATGGTGTCCCAGTCGATACCGAGAGTCGCGAGCGAGAAGCCGAAGTAGCGAACGAACTCGGTCTCCAGGCTGGTGCGGTTCCAGTCCTCAGGGTCGGCTTCCTCAGGGCAGAAGTCGTCCATCAGCTGCTCGCCGATCTCACGGACGACACGCAGGAGGTAGTCGCGGCCGTCGAGACCCTCGAGGATCCGCTTACGCTGACGGTAGATCGCCTCGCGCTGCTTGTTCATGACGTCGTCGTACTCGAGCAGGTGCTTGCGCATCTCGAAGTTGCGGCCCTCGACCTGCTTCTGTGCACGCGCAATGGACTTGGAGACCATCTTGGACTCGATCGGGACGTCCTCCTCCATCCCGAGACGGTCCATCATCTTGCGCACCCAATCGGAGGCGAAGATCCGCATCAGGTCGTCCTCGAGCGACAGGAAGAAGCGCGAGGCGCCTGGGTCCCCCTGGCGGCCCGAGCGGCCGCGAAGCTGGTTGTCGATTCGGCGCGCCTCGTGGCGCTCGGTACCGATGATCGCCAGGCCGCCGGCTTCGAGAACCTTCTGCTTCTCCTCGGCGCACACACTCTCGTACTTGTCCTCCGCCTGCCGGTTGGCGTCGGGGTCCTTGGCCGGGTCCGCATCCATCCGGGCCAGGCCCTCGGGGTTGCCGCCGAGAACGATGTCGGTGCCGCGCCCCGCCATGTTGGTCGCGATCGTGACCGCCCCGAGCCGGCCCGCCTGGGCCACGATCTCGGCCTCGCGCTCGTGGTACTTGGCGTTCAAGACGACATGCGGAATCTTCTTCCGCTTGAGGAGCTTCGAGAGGTGCTCGGACTTCTCGATCGAGACCGTGCCCACGAGCACCGGCTGGCCGCGCTGGTTACAGTCCGCGATCTCCTCGATGACGGCACGGAACTTCTCCGTCTCGGTCTTGTAGACCACATCCGAGTGGTCGGCTCGGATCATCGGCCGGTTGGTCGGGATGACGACCACATCGAGGCCGTAGATCTTCTCGAACTCCTCGGACTCGGTCTCTGCGGTTCCGGTCATCCCGGCCGCTTTCTCGTACATCCGGAAGTAGTTCTGGAGGGTGATCGTGGCCAAGGTCTGGTTCTCGGACTGGATCTTGACCCTCTCCTTTGCCTCCACCGCCTGGTGAAGGCCGTCCGACCACCGACGGCCCGGCATCAGACGGCCGGTGAACTCGTCGACGATGATCACCTCACCGTCCTTGACGATGTAGTGATGGTCCAGCTGGAAGAGGGCGTGCGCCCGCAGCGCCTGGTTGACCGCGTGCAGGGTGTCAATGTTCATGGGATCGAACAGGTTGTCAACGGTTAGCAGCTTCTCGGCCTTGGCCACGCCACGCTCTGTCAAGGCCGCAGTCTGCGCCTTTTCGTCGACCAGGTAGTCCCCGGTGGCCTCCTTGTTGCCATGCTTGTCCTCGATCTCCTCGCCCTTGACCAGCTTGGGAATGATCGCGTCGACGTTGTAGTACAGGTCGACGGAGATCTCGGAGGGACCGGAAATAATGAGCGGCGTTCTCGCCTCGTCGATCAGGATCGAGTCCACCTCGTCGACGATGGCATAGGTGTGACCGCGCTGGACCATTCGCTCGACATCGAACTTCATGTTGTCGCGGAGGTAGTCGAAGCCGAACTCGTTGTTGGTACCGTAGGTGATGTCCGCGCCGTAGGCCTCCTGGCGCTCGGCATCGTTCATCTGGTTGCGGATACAGCCGACGGACAGGCCGAGGAAACGGTAGATCCTGCCCATCCAATCAGCGTCGCGTTGCGCCAGGTAGTCGTTGACCGTAACCACGTGAACGCCACGGCCGGTCAAAGCGTTGAGCACCACGGAGAGGGTCGCGACCAGGGTCTTCCCCTCGCCGGTCTTCATCTCCGCGATCTTTCCCTGGTGCAGCACGATGCCGCCGATCATCTGAACGTCGAAGTGACGCATCTTGAGGGTCCGCTTCGAAGCCTCGCGAACGATGGCGAAGACCTCGACCAGGTGCTCCTCGAGCACCGCCTCGACCGCCTTGCGGCACTGGATCGGGTCCTCGGGCAGGTCCGCCGTGGCCTCGCGCACTCCGGTCTTGATCGTCCCCAGTCGCTCCTTGAGGGCTTCGTTACTGAGCGCCTCAAGCTCGGGCTCGAGGTCGTTGATCGCCGTCACCAGCGGCTGCAGCTTCTTGATGTCCCGCTCGTGCTTGGTCCCGAAGACCAGCTCGATACCTCTCTCGATGACGTTCATTTCAGGCCCCTATGGAACAAAGCCGGGGCACGCCCCGGCACTCGTCGGCTCAGCGCTCTCCCAGGCGGTCAGAAGGCGTTGAGAATGTAATACAGCGGGTTGACCGCCCTGCCGTCGACGTGCACCTCGTAGTGAAGATGCGGTCCGGTCGATCTGCCCGTGCTCCCGACGGCGCCGATCTTGTCGCCGCGGTGCACCTCGTCCCCAGTCGACACTGACATCGAGCTGAGGTGGCCAAAGACCGTCGTGAAGCCGAAACCATGCGAGATCTTGACGACCTTCCCAAAGCCGCCGTCCCGGCCCACAAAGGTCACAACTCCGTCCGCCGGCGCTTCGACCACGGTGCCCCTGCGGGCCGCTATGTCGAGGCCGCGGTGCATCGCCCAACGCCCGGTAAACGGATCCTTCCGGCGGCCGAACCCGTCGGTGATCACACCCATGACCGGCGTCACCGTGGGCGTGGAGGCCAACGCCTTGTCGCGAGCGCCGAGGCTCGACTCGACCAGGTCCAGCCGCTTGGCGATCCACTCCTCCTGGGTGCGGATCTGTTTCGGTGTTTCGGGAACGCGGTCGTACGGTCCGCCGCGGCCCGCTCGCGCTCCGGACTCCCCGCTCTGCTCCGGCGCCTCGCCGGCGCCCTCCATACCGGCGGCCAGAGCCAGCCGGCTCGTTCGCTCTTCGAACTCGTCCAGGTGCTTCTGAACCTGGGCGATCGTGACCTCGAGGTGCTTGTTGACGTCGTGCAGCTGCTGGTTCTCGGTCTTGAGACGCCGCACCTCGGCCCGACGGCTCACCGCATTCCCCGTATAGACGATTGCGACAGTCGACAACGCCACCGCCACCACCACCGCCAGCACCGCCAAGTACCCAGTGCGAGTTGAGAACGAGAACTTCAGGAACTTCGCCTTGCTGTGGGGGACGATGATAACCGTGTTGAGTCGACGTGCCATCTCCTCGCGTCCTCCTCCAAGAGCATAGATACACCAAGCCCGAATGCAAGGGCTATCTGATTCTGCCATTGCAGCTGCCGCCGTGTCAAACCTTCACTACCCCCAGAGGTTGCGCCGGATCACACTTCCGTACGACTCGCCGCATTTGACATTCGCCGGGACAGCGCCCAGAATACACTCCGAGCGTCAGTCTGGAGACTGAAGGAACGAGGAGGGTTCAATGCGTACAAAGAGCTGGTTGTCCCTGGTGCTGGTTGCGGTTCTCGCTCTCGGCATCACCATGATCACCGCCTGCAAGAAGGCCGAGCAGCCCGCTCCGGCCGCCCAGCAGCCGGCCGCCGAGCAGCCGGCCCCGGCCGCCGAGCAGCCCACCGCGGCTGCCGAGGAGCCTGCCGAGCAGACCCCGCCGACGGAAGGCACGCCTGCTCCCGAGAAGAGCGAGGCCCCACAAGCACCGGCAGGAGGAGGCCAGAAGTAGGCC
Source organism: Acidobacteriota bacterium (assembly GCA_022340775.1). Lineage (GTDB taxonomy): Bacteria > Acidobacteriota > Thermoanaerobaculia > Thermoanaerobaculales > Sulfomarinibacteraceae > JAJDNH01. The sequence goes on along the minus strand of JAJDNH010000057.1, from coordinate 31,081 downwards.
GCAACGCCAGACAAGGCGACAGGCCCCGCGATGGCGCGGGGCCTTTTCTATTGCCTTGACGTGTCGCCCCCTTCGGGCTAGTCTCACTTCCCCTACCTGGGGTCTGGGAGGAGCCATGGACATCCGGACGATCGGCATCGTCGGCGCAGGACAGATGGGCAACGGTATCGCTCATGTTGCCGCTCTCTCCGGATACGACGTCGTCCTCACCGACATCGACGACTCGATTCTCCAGCGTTCGCTCGAGACCATGGCCCGCAACATGGATCGCCAGATCAAAAAGGGCCGACTCTCTGAGGATCAGAAGAACACCGCCACGGCCAGGGTCAGGACATCGACCCGACTGACCGACCACGAAGGCGCTGACTTGGTCGTCGAGGCCGCGGTCGAACGGTTTGACATCAAGGCCGAAATCTTCCGCCAGCTAGACTCCATCTGCGGCCCCCAGACGATCCTCGCTTCAAACACCTCGTCGATCTCCATCACCAAGCTGGCGGCGGTCACCAGCCGGCCCGACCGGTTCATCGGCATGCACTTCATGAACCCGGTGCCGGTCATGGCACTGGTGGAGATGATCCGGGGACTTGCCACCTCCGATGAGGTGTACGAGGCCGTCCGCAAGGTTGCCGAGAAGATGGGTAAGACGCCGGTCGCCTGCAACGACTACCCCGGCTTCGTCTCCAACCGCGTCCTGATGCCCATGATCAACGAGGCCGTCTTCGCCGTCTTTGAAGGCGTCGCCACGCCGGAGGCCGTGGACCAGATCATGAAGCTCGGCATGAACCACCCTATGGGCCCGCTGACCCTCGCCGACTTCATCGGCTTGGACACCTGTCTCTACATCATGCGCGTTCTCTACGAGGGCCTGGGCGACCCGAAGTACCGTCCCTGCCCGCTGCTGGTGAAGATGGTCGAGTCCGGCCGCCTCGGTCGCAAGTCGGGTCAGGGGTTCTACGACTACAGCGGAGCCTGATGACCCTTCTCTGTCAGAGCTGCGGCGCCCCAAACTCCGAGGGGCGGGAGCACTGCATCCGGTGCGGCACGAAGCTCCTGATCGTTTCCGGGCCGGCGGAGGAGGGCCCGGATAGCGCCGAGGAGATGTTCTTCGAGGCTCAGGAGGAGCTCGAGGAGCACCTGCTCGAGCGGATTACGGCTCTCGAGGAAGGCATCCGGCAGCTGTCGTCGGCGATTGCGGCCACCGCTGAGCGAACAGCTCAGATCGAGCACAATCTGACCGTAACCCACGCCGGGGTCGAGGTGCTCGGGGACCTGCTCGAGAACCGTAGCGTGCTCTCGAGGGCCGAGATCAACGACGGCTGGGAGAAGTTCATCGGACAGGAGCTGCTCAACCGTGATCTCTCACGGAGGTTCCGCGAGCGCTCCGGTCGCATCCTGTCTCACGCGGAGCACACCGGCCGCGCCACGACCCGGTTCCGGCGCCAGCTGAGGGCTCTCGAGCTCGCCCTGCTGGGGCGTCAGAACGAGCTGGCGCAGGATCTGTTGGCGGAGCTCGCGCACCTCGCGCCCGACAACGATGAGCTGTGGAGCTTCATCGGTGAGGCGGCCTTCGAGACCGGCGACCTTCACACGGCACACGTCGCTTTTCGGCGCGTGTTGGAGCTCCGTGGACCGCACTTCGACACCCTGATCTACCTCGGCACAATCCTCTCCGACCTCGGGGAATGGGAAGAGGCGGAGAAGGCCCTCCAGCAGGCAGCCGAAATGGCGCCCGGCTCCTTTCTCCCCCGCTTCACCCTCGGAGCACTGGAGGTGGTGAGGGGACGGCACCAGAACGCGCGGCGCCACCTGCGTGAAGCGCTCGAGATCGAGGAGTTGCCACAGGTGTGGCACCTGCTCGGTGTGTGCGACCTGCAGCTGAAACACCCGGGGCGCGCCATCAAGGCCCTGCGGCGCGCCGTCGAGCTGGCGCCCAACTTCGAGGATGCCCTCTACCAGCTCGGGATCGCCTACATCCGGCGAGGCTGGAACCGCCTCGCCCTTGAGACCTTCGAGCACGTGCTGCGTCTCGATCCCCAACGTCTCCAGTACCAGGAGACCGTGAGGATGGTCAGCCTGGAGCCCCCGAGTGGACTCGCCAAAGAGGCCGCCACACGCGTCCGCCAGGCCGAGGCCGCCCTCGAGCAGGGACGCCCCGAGGCCGCGCTCGGGCTCTTCGAGTCGGCCATCGTTCTCGCGCCGGACGAGCCGGGCCTGCGGGCGACTGCCGCGCTGCTGGCGTCCTCACTCGGAGAGCCCCGGCGCGCTTTGCGCCACGCCCACCTCGTTCTCAGCAGGCCACCGGCCGACTCCCCGTACGTCACCGCGGCCGTGGTGGCGGTCCTCGAGTCGCTGCGTCACGCCAGCCGGGAGCTCGTGGCTCGCCGGCTCGCCCGCCGCTTCTACCGGGAAGGTCCGGACACGCTGAGCCGGGCGCTGGCCGCCTACGAGCTGGCACTTGTGGAGGCCGAGTTGGGCAGCGATCTCGAGGAGGCGCGCACGCTGGCGCTGGATGCGCTCGAGATCACGCCGCGCGAGCTGCGCCACTACCCGCTGGCAGCCCTTGGCGAAATTGCGCTCAAGCGCGGGCGGTTTCGCGAGGCGGTGACCTACCTCGAGCAGGCAGCAGACGCCTCGCCGACACCGTCGTTGCTGCGACAGCTGGCTGTGGCCCGGCTGGCGGCCGGCGACACCGAGGGCGCGGAGGAGGCGCTCGAGGCGGCCGACAGCCAGCCCCGTCGCGGCCTCGACGAGGAGCTCCTCGCACACGTTTACCGCCTTGGCTCGCTTCTCGCGGGCGGCGGGAGAACGCAGCGGACCGCCCGCAGTCGTACCAGTGGAGGGTGACATGCGTTGGACCCGGACCTTCATTCATACCTTGCGCCAGGACCCTGCCGATGCCGAGGTCGTCTCACACCGGCTGATGGTGCGGGCCGGACTCATCTCGAAGGTCGCCGCCGGCATCTACAACTACCTGCCGCTGGGGCTGCGCACGCTGGCCAAGCTCGAGAGGATCATCCGCGAGGAGATGGAACACGCCGGCTCCTCAGAGCTCCTGATGCCGGCGGTGACGCCGGCCGAGCTGTGGCACGAGTCCGGCCGCTGGTCCCAGTACGGCCCCGAGCTTCTGCGCCTGAAGGACCGCCACCAGCGCGACTTCTGCTTCGGCCCCACCCACGAGGAAGTGGTGACCGACATCGTGCGGCGTGAGGTGCGCTCGTACCGCCAGCTGCCGGTCAACCTGTACCAGATCCAGACCAAGTTCCGGGACGAGGTGCGGCCCCGCTTCGGCCTGATGCGCGGCCGCGAGTTTGTGATGAAGGACGCCTACTCGTTCCACGCCGACCCCGCCGATCTCGAGGTCGCGTACCGCGCCATGGAGACGGCCTACTGCCGGATCTTCGAGCGCTGTGGGCTCTCCTACGTCAAGGTCGAAGCCGACACCGGCAACATCGGCGGCTCTGAATCGCACGAGTTCATGGTCCTCGCGGACACGGGCGAGGACGCCATCCTGTCGTGTTCGTGCGGCTACGGCGCAAACGCCGAAAAGGCCGAGACCGGAGCCCTGCCGGAGGCGCCGGCATGGCCGCGCCAGGCACCTGAGTCGCCAGAGGCCGTGGCCACCCCGGAGCAGACGAGCGTGGAGGACGTTGCGGCGTTCCTCGAGCTCGAGCCGGCTCACTTCATCAAGACCATGATCTTCGAGACCGACCAGGAGTTCGTCGCGGTTCTGATCCGCGGCGACCGCGAGATCAACGAGGTCAAGCTCAAGAACGCGCTCGGCTGTACCCACCTCCAGCTCGCGTCGGCCGAGAAGATCGAGACCGTCACCGGCGGACCGCAGGGCTTCTCCGGTCCGGTTGGCCTCCACGACGTCCGCGTCGTGGCCGACCCGACCGTCATGAGCCTGGCCGTCACCGCCACCGGCGCCAATGCGGCCGACGCCCACCTGGTCGGCGTCAGGCCGGGGCGCGACTTCGACCCCGCCGTCGTTGCCGACGTGAACCTCGCTGTCGCGGGCGACCCTTGCCCGCGCTGCGGCCAGCCGATGATCGAGAAGCGCGGCATCGAGGTCGGGCACATCTTCAAGTTGGGAACCAAGTACTCGGAGCCGATGCGGTGCACGTTCCTCGACTCTGAAGGCAACGAGCAGCCGTGCATCATGGGCTGCTACGGCCTCGGCGTCGGCCGCACCGCCGCCGCGGCAGTTGAGCAGAATCACGACGACCGCGGCATCATCTGGCCGTTGCCGCTGGCTCCGTTCGAGGTCGTGCTGGTGCTGCTCAACTCAGATCAGGACGACGTCGTGGCTGCCGCGGAGCAGATCTACGGAAGCCTTCGAGCCGCCGGCGTCGACGTGCTGTTCGACGACCGTCTCGAGCGACCCGGAGTCAAGTTCAACGACCTCGATCTTATCGGCTTCCCGGTCCGCCTGGTGGTCGGCAAGAAGGGCCTTGCCTCCGGCAACGTCGAACTGTCGCTGCGCCGCGACGGCGAGCGACAGATGATCCCGTTGGACGGCGTCGTCCAGGCTGTTACCGGGCTTCTTGCCGAGGAGCGCGCGAAGCTCCCGTCGTAGGACCGTCTTCGAATCTCCGGCGGCCGCGCGGTCCCAAGCGACCGCACGTCTCGCGTCTCCGGCGATCGCACGGCCACGAGAAAGGACAGACACCCTCAGGGCGACCGCCGGAGCCTGCTCGAGCCGCCTCTTTCAGTTGTGGGGCCGATACTCCCCAAGCCAAGGGCCGAGGGAGCGCGAGTCTCTCTGTGACCCCGGCGCCCGAACGTCTGCTCCGCAGACGCCCGTCGTCACCTGCCTCGGAGCGGGCAAGGATCTCCATCGGTTCCTCGCTCTCACGACCCACTCCGGGCAGGCAACGAGTCGCCTCCATCGCAGCTGTAGCCACACGGGCAATCGCCCTCCCCGCGAATTGCCACCTATGACATTCCGCGCCATCCCCAAGGGCTTGTGAAGAGCGTACAGCGGACATGTCATAGATGGCACGTTCCGCCGAGCGCACCATGCTTTGGAGCGCGCTACAGCCACGTTTTGCGTGTGGGCGGGGAACGCCGTCACTCCGTCACTTCGTCACTCCGTCACTGGCCTGGGTGGGCGGGGGAGCGTTTCCCGTTTCCCGTCTCCCTCCTCCCGGTTCTTCTTGACATTGTATACGTATTGTATACAATCTTCCCGATGGCAGTGAAGCAGCCCCTTCCGGCGGAGCCGCGTCGAACGGTTGCGGACGAGGTCTACCGGGCCCTGAAGCGCGACATCATCACGCTCAGACGCCCGCCCGGTGCCGCCCTCACCGAGCACGAGCTGGCAGCCGCCTACGGCTCGAGCCGGGTGCCGGTGCGCGAGGCCTGCCGGCGTCTCCAGCAGGAAGGCCTGGTCACGGCGATCCCGTACAAGGGGTACTTCGTCAACCGGATCTCCTTGCGCGAGATCGCCGACTGTTTCGAGCTGCGCGGGGTGCTCGAGACCCACGCCGTGGACAGCGCCGTGAGGCGCGCTTCCGCGGATGGCCTGGCCCGCCTGCAGGAGTTGGCGGCAATCGAGTACACGTACCACGACTGGTCCTCTTACGCCGACTTCCTGGAGCGCAACCAGGACTTCCACATTCAGCTGGCCGGCCTCGGCGGCAACGAGCGCCTGGTCGCGGTGCTCGGCGACCTGCTCGGCTCGATGCAGCGCTTCTTCTTTCTCGGCCTCGATCTCGGGGCCTTCGGGCCCGAAATGCGCCGCGAGCACGAGCGCCTGGTTGAGGCCCTCAGCTCGGGCTCGGCTGCAGCTGCGGTGGCCTGCGTTCAGGAGCAGATTGCTTCCTCCCGCCAGCGAGTCCAGCGCGCGCTGACCCGTAACGGCATCGATCTTCCCATTCAGTGAGGTACCCAATGACCGACTACGTCTACCTGGACAACGCCGCCACCACCTTTCCCAAGCCGCCGGAGGTCATCGAGTTCATGACCCACTTCTATGCCACCAAAGGTGTGAACCCGGGCCGCACCGGCTTCGATCTCGCGCTCGAGGCCGAGCATGTCGTGCTCGACGCGCGGCAGGCTCTCACCGAGCTGTTCGGCGGCAATGACCGCGACCGCCTGGTCTTCTCCCATAACGTGACCGATGCCCTCAACCTGCTCATCTCGAGCGTTCTTGAACCCGGTGACCACGCCATCGCCACCCGCCTGGAGCACAACTCAGTGCTCCGCCCGATGTACTACCACGGTGAGCGCGGCGTGAGCGTGGACTTCGTTCCATTCGACTCGCACGGCTATGTCAATCCGGCCGACATCGCCGCCCTGATCCGGCCCGAAACCCGGTTGGTGGTCATGAACCACGGGTCCAACGTCCTCGGGACGATCCAACCCGTGGCCGACGTTGGTGCCATCTGCCGGCGCAACGGAGTCCTGTTTGCGATCGACGCCGCCCAGACCGCTGGTCTGGTAGACATCGACATCAACCGCATGAACGTCGACGTGGTCTGCTTCACCGGCCACAAGTCCCTGTTCGGACCGACAGGCACCGGCGGCATGTACGTCGCCGAGCATGCGGAGATCTGGCCGTGCCGCTCCGGCGGCACGGGCGTCAAGAGCGCCCTCAAGACGCAGGTGCGCGAGTACCCGTGGCGGTTGGAGTTCGGAACCCTCAACACCCTCGGTATCGCGGGCTTGCTGGCTGGGCAGCGCTGGATCGCGGCGCATGGTGGAGTGCGGACGATCTGCGAGGAGGAGATGGTTCTCGCCCGGCGCCTCCGAGACGGCCTCGAAGCAACCGACAACGTCACCCTCCACTGCGCCGACATGGAGCACGACCATCTGCCGGTCATCGCCTTCAACATCGACGGCATGCCGGCCGAGCAAACCGGAAACTTCCTGGACGTGGAGCACGACGTGATCACGCGGACCGGACTCCACTGTGCGCCGCTGGTGCACGAGGGCATCGGCACCGCGAATCACGGCGGTACCGTCCGCTTCTCGATCGGGGCCTTCAACACCGAGAGCGACATCGATCGGGCGCTCGACGCGGTCCGTGACATCGCGGAGTACGCCCGCCAACACCCTCCGCAGACAACAGCCGACGCCGGCCTCCACGCAGCCCATTGACACCCGCTGTGGCCTGACATAGCCTAGAGAGCCCGACAATGATTGGCTGGACAGAGGGCTCGAGGTGAGGCACCGTGTCGGTTCCTTTGGAACGTCTCGAAGGCAAGTACGAGATCCTTGATCGGCTCAAGGATGGTGGGATGGGGACCATCTACAAGGTCCGCCATCGCCTTCTGGACGAGCTCCGCGTGATCAAGGTCATGCGCCCGCAGGTCGAGCGCACCGAGGAGTTCGAGGCGCGCTTCCAGCAGGAAGCCAAGATGGCGATCAAGCTGCGCCACGCCAATATCGCCCAGTTCTACGACTTCTCGGTTGACCATGAGGGTAACGCCTTCATCGTCATGGAGTTCATCGACGGCATCAACCTCCAGGAGGTCCTCCGCCGCAGCGGACCGCCCCCGCTGGGTATCACCCTCGAGATCGCGCGCCAGTCGCTGAAGGCCATCGACTACCTACACCGCAAGGGCATCGTCCACCGCGATATCTCTCCTGACAACCTGATGCTGACGCGCGACGACGAAGGCAACCCCCTGGTCAAGCTGATCGACCTCGGAGTTGCGAAGGCGCTGGAGGGAGGCGGTGGCCTGACCACCACCGGGATTTTCATCGGCAAGCTGCGGTACTGCTCGCCCGAGCAGCTGCGCCAAGAGGAAGGCGCCGAGGTGACGCGGCGCTCCGACCTCTACTCGTTTGCCGTGGTCCTGTACGAGCTCCTCACGGGCCAGCTCCCGATCAAGGGTGACAGCCTGACCTCGATTATCTCTGGCCACCTCTTTCACCCCCCGATTCCGTTCGGTGAGAGCGACCCGGACGCCTGCGTGCCGGAAGACCTGCGCCGAATCGTGTTCCGCTCGCTGGCGAAGGAGCCGACGGCGCGCCACGAATCGGCACGTGAGATGGCGCGCGAGCTTGCCAGCATCCAGGCCCGGGTTCCTTTTGACGCCGAGGAGCTCGACGGTCTGCTGGCGGCCGAGCCATCCGACAAAACCGCCGAGATACCGCGGCCGGGCAGCACCCAGGACCGCCTCAACGTCCAGTTTCTCGCCGGTGACAGGACCCCGCCGGCCGCGCCGCCTCAGCAGCCGGCAACGCCGCCTCCCTCCCCCACCGTCAAGACCGCATCGGTTTCCGGCGGGCGGCCGACGGCTGTCGCACCGGCTGCTCCCGATCCCCAGGAACAGGCACGACGTCGCCGGGTTGAGGCCCTGCTGTCCGAGGCCCACCGGCTTTCGGAGCAGGGGCACCTGCCGCAGGCGGCCTTCCAGCTCAAGGCCATCCTCCAGCTGGCGCCTGACCATGGTGCGGCGCACGAGCTGCTGCAGCAGGTCGAGGAGAAGCTCACTCAGCAGTCCGAGCGCCAACGCCGTGCCGCCTCGCTGACCGAGGCCACAGCCCTGATCCGTTCGCACATTGAAGCCGGGGAGTTGGCCGCTGCGGAAACTGCACTCGAGGCGGCCCGCGAGCGCTTCGCCGGCGACACGCGTCTCAAGCCGCTCACCGCCGAGCTCGACAGAGCGCGCTCCGCGGAGCGCACCGACCGGGCCCGCGCCCTTCTCGTCGAGGCGCGCATTCTGAACGAGGTCTACGAGTACGATGACGCGCTCGCCAAGCTCGAAGAGGCCAGAAACCTGGCCCCGGATGATGCCGAGGTCGCTCGGGCGATCGCCGACACCGAGGCCGCACGCTCCGAGCACAAGGCGCGGGAGGCACACGAGGCAGCGGTGGCGGAGGCATCATCTCGCATCGAGACCATGCTCGAGTCCGGCAGGATCGATGCCGCTGTCGCCGCCATCGACCAGGCCGAGCGCGAGGTCGGCGCAGCGGAGCTGTTTGCGGCGCTGCGCGGGCGCGCCGAGACGATCCGCCAGCGCGAGCGCGAGGCGAAGGTGGCCGCCCTGCTCAGCACCGCAAGAAGTGCGGTCGAGGAACAGCGGTTCGACGACGGCATCGCCGCGCTCGAAGAAGCCCTGGAGTGCAATCCCGAGGACCGCCTGGTGATCGAGATCCTCGAGCAGACCCGTGAGCAGGCTCAGCAGCACGCGGCCGATCTCCGGCTCGCAGAGCGGGTGTCCGCGGTGCGCGCCGAGGCGAAGGCCCATCTTGAGGCCGGCCGGCACGCCCAGGCGCAGCAGCTACTCGCGACCGCGATCGACGAGCTGGGGGCTCAAGCTGCTCTGACGGAGCTCAAGGACCATCTCGACGAGGAAGCGGAGCGTCGCCGGCTTCACGAGAGCTGCCAGCAGCTTCTGGACCGCGCCCGTGACGGCATCGAGGCGGGCGACCTCGCTGCCGCCCTCGATGCCGTCACCGCCGCACGTGCTCTGCCGGTCGATGCAGCCGATCTCACAGATCGGGTCGCAAAGGTCGAGTCCGAGGTCCGGGACGCGGTCGCACGCCAGCAACAGGCCCGCGAGTTGGCAGCGGCCGTCGGACGGGTGGAAGCATGTCTCGCCGAGCAAGACCTGGCCGGCGCTTCCCGCGCCCTCCGCTTGGCGCGCAAGCTGTTTCCAGATGCCCCGCAGGTGGCCGAGCTGGCCGAGCGCCTCACGGCCCTGGAGCAGGAACAGGCCGAGGCCGTTGCTGCCAGTTACGCGGCGGAGGTAGAGGAGGCGTTGGCAGCCGGCCGCTACGAGCGAGCCATCTCCATCCTCAACCAGGCGAGCAGCGCCCACCCTGATGATCCGGAGATCGCCCGCCGGCTGGACGAGGCGCGCCGCCTGCAGGCAGAGGCGACCGTCCGGAACCACCTCGACGGAGGCGACCTCGACGGCGCCGCCCAGGCGCTCAAGCTCGCACGCCGTCTTTACGGCCAGACCGACGCCCTGACCGAGCTCGAGCAACGCATAGCGGAGCTGAGGCAGGGCGAGGAAGCCTGAGGAGGCCCGGGCTAATCTACTGCGAGCGACGATACGCCAGCCAGGGCCGTGCTCTTCACGTCTCGCTGTCCTCAACAGACAGAAAGTCTGCCTCCGGCAGCTCGACGCTCAGATCCCAGCCCCGACAACCGTCTCGCCGCTCTCGCTACCATCGCGCCTGGCTAACCCGGGCCTGAGAATTGCCAACACGGGTACAAACAGGCTCTCCGCCCGGGCCTCTCAAAACTCTGAATCGCTACGACTCGTTCTTCCTTCCCTCGAGCGACTCAGGAGGCAGATCCGAACCGAGCGAGCCCTAGGGGTCGGCAGGACGGACCGAGGCTTGCCTCGAGGACGGACTGACGGCCCCCGAGGGGCGCGGCCGCAGGCCGCGGATCTGCCATTCCCGGATGCCTCACCAGAGACGGTCCCGCGGTGGGGCGGGGGCGGAGCGGAAGGAGGCGAGCGGCCATCCCGCAGCGGGCGGCGGGGGGACCGGGCGCAGGAGGCTTGGCCCGGAGGCCTCGGAGGGTAGGCCTCCGAGCACAGGCTCCCCGGCGTCCTCGGCGGGTGCAGCCACGAGCCAACGCGCCGGTTCGTTCCTGCCCCGCCGGCCCGCGCAGCGGGCGGCGGGCGAAGCCCGCACGGGACATGCGATCACGGCACGCCTGTGCTAGCAGGATCGCGCAGAACGTTCTCCTCGTGCCTCGCCGCCAGCGAGCGAGGAGTGCACTGACCTCGTGGTCGTGCCGACGAAGTGAGCGCAGCCGCGGGGTGCGAGAGGGCGCTCCTGCGCGATCCCTCTTCTCTCAAAAGGGTGGGGGGCTCACTCCCCTCTCAGAGCACCCTGGAAGCAGATCCGAGCGGAGCGGCCCCTCGGGGCCGGCAGGACGGACCGGGGCTTGCCTCGAGGACGGACTGACGGTCCCCGAGGGGTGCGGCCACAGGCCGCGGATCTGCCGCGGCAGGGACTCCCCAGCTCTTCACTCCTCACTCCCTGCTTCCCGGGAGGGCGGGGGCACGGGGTTCCCCAACGACTCCGCTACGAGTTCGGCTACCTCCGGACCAGCCTGCACGAGCACCTTGAGATCCGAGCCCATGCCGTCCGGGTCGAGCAACCGCTTGATCTCCTGCCGATTGCGGTAGGTCGCACCGTCGATCTCGGCCGCGAGCCCGAGACCACACTCCTCGACCACCTCGGTAAGACCGGCACGGACAAGCAGCTCGGCCAGCGGGTAGAGACCGACCTCATGCCAGCCCTCCGCCTCGGCTGCGTGCCGCAGGTCATCCCAGTTGACGTGGGCCGTGAGATCCTGCTCGCCAGGAACGGCAAGCGGATCCCGTGTCAGCCGGTGCTCCCGGTAGCAGGCCAGTGAGCCCGAACGGCGCCCGCGAGAGTCGTACAGGCGTCCGGCCGGGTAACCGTAGTCGAGCGTGAGGACCGCGGCACGAACCCCCGCCCAGCGCAGCAGCCGTCGGTGAAAGCTGCACGCGTGAAGGTCGATCTCGGCGATCTGACCGCTCTCCAGGCTCACCCCATGCCGGCGCAGGTAGTCACCAAGCTCCGGGCGCGCCGCCCGCTCCTGCCACACCAGGTTCCCGTCCCCGGCGGCAACCCACATTTCGCTGAGGCCGTCGTCCCGTTGCACGACGCGGTGAACCGGCATCGCGTCGTACAGCTCCGACAGGTGCAGCACGGCCGCGCTCTTCGGCGGCAACGCCTCCTGCAGTGAGGGGACAACCTCGGCAGCACCCGCGAACCGCTCGTCCTGTACGGCACGCAGCGCATCGGATCGCTCCACCGACACCGCACGATCCAGGAAGCTCGCCGTCTCGCGTTCCAACAGGCCGGCTAGGTAGGATCCGTCCCCGGAAGCGACGTCCACCACGGTCAGCGGGCCGAGGACCGCGGCCAGCCGGATGAGCCAGTGACGGTGGACGGCCGCGTACCAGGCGGAGGCGGTCGGCGCCGTCAGATAGTCGCCTCCCCGACCGTACCGCGGACGGCTCGAGCTGTAGTAGCCGTGCCGCGGATGGTACAGAGCGAGCTCCATGAAGTCGTGGAAGCTGAGCGCCCCGCCATGCTTCGCAATCTCCACCTCAACCCACATCGCTTCAGAAGTCTACAGCAGGTTCGGAGAGCCGGCTCGAGGTTGCGCCGAGGCCCGGCGTGTGCTATACAGTCGGCGCTGCTTTCGAGAGAAAGTGGGCCGGTGGCCCACTTTTTTTAACGCAGCGGAGAGGGAATGAAGGTCGAACCGAGCTTGCGAGAACAGCTTCTGTCTCTGGTCGAGGGCGAAGGGCTTCAGCTCCTCGATGTCGAGGTCGTGGGGAGCGGCCCCAAGACCGTGCTGCGCCTCGTCATCGACGGCCCCGCGGGCGTCAACCTGGACCAGTGTGCCTTTGTCTCACGGCAGGCGTCGGCTCTACTCGACGTTGAAGACCCCATCGCCCATCATTACACGCTGGAGGTCTCCTCGCCGGGCCTGGAGAGGAAGCTCTACTCCGAAGGCGATTACCACCGGTTTGCGGGCAGCAACGTGAAGGTGCGGATGCGGCCCGAGTACCGGGAGGTACGGTCCGCCTCGGGCCAGTTGCTCGGGCTCGAGAACGGCCTCGTCCGCCTCCTCGACCAGTCCGGAGAGACCATTGAGCTGCCCTTCGATCATGTCTTCGAAACACGCCTCCAGGTCGACTGGAAGGCCTTGACCAGCAAAAGGAAGTACCGCCCATGAAGCTCGACATCAACACGCTGATCCGCCAGGTAGCGGTGGAGCGCGACATCGAGCCCGAGAAGCTCCTGGACGCGGTGGCCGAGGCCATCTCGTCGGCGGCCCGCAAGCACTACAAGGAACGGAGCGTGCGGACGGAGATCGACGAGGTGACGGGCGAGGTCACCTGCTGGCGGACCCGGGCCGTTGTCGAGGAGGTCGAGGACCCCGAGATCGAGATGACGCTGGAAGAAGCCCGCAAGACCGACCCCAATGTCGAGATCGGCGGCGAGCTCCGGTGGCCTCTCGACACCTCGCAACTGGGCCGGATTGCCGCTCAGTCGGCCCGTCAGGTGCTTTTCCAGAGGGTCCGCGAGGCGGAGCGGGCCGTCGTCTATCGCAACTACTCCGAGCGCGTCGGCGAGATGCTGAACGGCATCGTCAAGCGTATGGACCGCGGCAACCTCATTGTGGAGCTGGGCGACACCGAGGGCATCATTCCACGCAGCCACCAGGTACGCCACGAGCGCTACGGCCAGGGGGACCGCATCCGCGCGGTCGTAGTGGACGTCACGATGGACGCAAGCCGGCCGCAAATCGTGCTTTCGCGCACCCATCCGATGTTGCTCGAGAAGCTGCTCGAGATGGAGGTTCCCGAGATCTACGACGGCACCGTGATCATCAAGGTCTGCGTGCGCGAGGCCGGCGAGCGCGCCAAAGTGGCGGTGTTCTCGCGCGACCGTGACGTGGATCCAGTCGGCGCCTGCGTCGGCCTCAAGGGCTCGCGTGTGCAGGCCATCACCCGTGAGCTGAAGGGCGAGAAGATCGACATCATCCCGTGGTCGAGCGATCTTGTGACCTTCGCCCAGAACGCGCTCGCGCCGGCCAAGATCAACCGGGTTGCAGTCCGAGAGGAGCCAATCACGATCCCGCTTCGCGACGAGGAAGGCAACCCTGTCCTCGACGAGAACGAGCAACAGGTTTACGAGGAGAAGATGGACACCGTCCTCGACGTGATCGTGGGCAGCGAGCAGCTGTCGCTCGCGATCGGCAAGCGCGGCCAGAACGTCCGCTTGGCCTCCAAGCTCCTCAACTGCCGGATCGAGATCAAGAGCGAGGACGCGGTCAAGGACGAGCTCGCCTCGGCCCTGGCCGCCATGCTGCGCGAGATGGAGGGCGTTACGGACGAGGAAGAGCTGCCCGCAGTCGAAGCGCCCGCCCCGGAGGACGACTACGACCAGCTCATCCCGCTTGAGGAGCTTCCCGCGCTGACGGACCGCCTGCGCGAGAGGCTCGAGGACCACGGGATTCACACCGTGAAAGATGTTCTGTCGCGCACCGTCGAGGAGCTGTCCAACATCCCGGGAATCGGGCCAGTGACGGCTCAAAAGCTTCTCGACATGGCGCAGCAGGCTCTCGACGCGGCCCTTGCCGAGGCGGCCGAGCAGGGATCTGCGGAGGAGTAAGTGGAAATGGTGCAACAGCTTCGAGTTGTCGACCTCGCGCAGACGATGGGGATCACCCCGACCGAGCTCATTTTCAAGCTGCGGTCGATCGGGGTCAGTGTGAGCGGCGAGGAAGACATCCTCGATCTCGGGACCGTACGGGCGATCATCACCGGCGAAACCCTGCAGAAACGGCCACGTGAAGTCATCGTGCGCCGCGACACCAGCGAGGAAGAGGCCGGCAGCACCAGTGCCCGCGACCGACTGGCGAGGCGCAAGCGACGGAAGATCATCAAGACCGAGAGGGAGATCGAGGAGGTCGGAGGGCGCGGCACGGCGGCAGAGGCCGAGGAGCCGGCCGACACCGAGCTTGCCACCCAGGCAACTGCTGGGGCAGCAGAGGCCCTCGAGGAGCTGGAGGAGTCTGTCGTCGAGGAAACCGTGCTCGAGGAGGCACAGGCTTCCGAACAACCGCAGGAGGAGATCGCCGAGGCCGAGACGGCTACCGAGCCGACGACCCCTGCCCCTGCCAAGGCGAAGAAGCCGCACAAGGGAACCAAGGCTGCCAAAGCCGCCAAGGCTCCGGAGCCCGAGGAAGAAGAGGAAGAGGACGAAGAAGCGGCCGTGAAGCCGGAGGTGGAGATCTCGGAAGAGGAGCTGACCGCCGCCCGCGCCGAAGCACCCGAGGAACCGCAGAGAGTGCGGGCTCGCAAGGCCCACACGCCGCTCGAGCAGGGCCTGAGAGAGCTCTCGCCCGACGAGATCAAGGAACGCCTGAAGGCCCAGCGCACGGCAGAGAAGAGGGCTCGGTCAGCGCGCAAGGCCGCCGGTACCAGCCGCAAGGCCAAGGCGGCAGCCGACGCCCGCGAGATCCGTGAGCTGCTCAACAAGTTCGAGGAGCAGAAGCTCAAGACTCAGCAGGAGGCGGCAACGCCTTCGGCCCGGCCGGGTCGCCGGCCCGGCCCGGGAGCCCGGCCGACAAAGAAGCGCAAGCGTCGGCAGCGCGAGGACACCGCTCCGGCGCCGCCGCAGCCGCGCCGCACGGTCCAGTTCAAAGAAGGCGAGCGGCCGGAAGGCCCAATCATCCTGTCGGAAATGGTGACCCCAAAGGAGCTTGCGGACAAGCTCAACATCACCGTCAAGGACCTCCTGGGGTTACTCATCCAGCGCGGCGTGATGGTGACGACGAACCAGTCGCTGCCGCACGAGCTGGCCGAGCAGGTGTGCGCCGATCTTGAGGTCGAGGCGATGGTCGCCTCGGTCGAGGAGCTGATCGAGTACGAGCGCGAGGAAGCCGAAGAGATGGCCGGACCGACCGTTCCGCGGCCACCGGTCGTGACCGTGATGGGTCACGTCGACCACGGCAAGACCTCGCTGCTCGACGCCATCCGCTCGAGCCGCGTTGCCGAGCAGGAGGCCGGTGGCATCACCCAGCACATCGGGGCGTCACGGATCACGGCGCCGGGGGACCGGTCGGTCGTGTTCATCGACACACCCGGCCACGAGGCGTTCACCCAGATGCGCGCCCGCGGCGCCCATGTCACGGACATCGTAGTGCTGGTCGTGGCGGCCGATGACGGCGTCATGCCACAGACGATCGAAGCGATCAACCACGCCCGCGCTGCCAACGTGCCGCTGATCGTCGCCATCAACAAGATCGACAAGGCCAACGCCAACCCAGACCGCGTGAAGCAGGCCCTCGCCGAGCAGGAGGTTCTGGTCGAGGATTGGGGCGGCGAGGTGCCCTCGGTCGAAGTATCGGCCAAAAAGCACACCGGCATCGACGACCTTCTCGACATGATCTTGCTGGTTGCCGAGATGAAGGATCTCAAGGCGACCCGTGAAGGCGCAGCGCGTGGCGTCGTGCTCGAGGCACAGAAGGAAAAGGGACGCGGCATCGTGGCCACCGTTCTCGTGCAGCAAGGCACGCTGGCGGTCGGCGACTACTTCTTCTGCGGGTCGACCTGGGGACGCGTCCGCGCGCTCACCAACGACCTCGGCTCTCGCGTCGACGAGGCCGGCCCCACCGACCCGGTGGAGGTCACGGGTTTCGACGACGTGCCGGGAGCCGGCGACCTGATGCAGGTCGTCGAGAACGAGGAACGCGCGCTCGAGGTGGCATCGTACCGGAGCCAGCGGGAGAAAGAGGACGCCCTCATGGCGACTCGCAAGGTGTCGCTGGAGAACCTCTTCGATCAGATCGCTGCAGACGAGATCAAGGAGCTCCACATCGTCGTCAAGGCGGATGTGCAGGGGTCGGTCGAGGTCCTGCGCGACACCCTGGGCAACCTGTCGACGGACAAGGTCAAGATCAACGTGCTACACGGGTCGGTGGGCGCCGTCACCACCAACGACGTCATGCTGGCGTCCGCCTCGAACGCCATCATCATCGGTTTCAACGTCCGGCCCGAGCGGACCGCCAGGAACCTGGCCGACGAGGAGCAGGTCGACATTCGGCTCTACACCGTGATCTACAACCTGATCGAGGACATCAAGAAGGCCATGGTCGGGTTGCTGGAGCCGGAGTTCAAGGAAGAGGACCTGGGGCAGGCAGAGGTGCGCGAGATATTCCGGGTCCCGAAGATCGGCGCCATTGCCGGCTGTCATGTCACAGAAGGCGTGGTGCCGAGAAGCGCGAAGGTGCGCCTGCTGCGGGACAACGTCGTGGTCTACGAAGGCACGATCGCCTCCCTGAGGCGGTTCAAGGAGGATGCCTCCGAGGTCCGCCAAGGCTTCGAATGCGGAATCGGCCTGGAGCGGTACCAGGACATCAAGGTCGGCGACATCATCGAGGCCTACAAGCTGATCGAGGTGGCACCGGAGCTGTGATGACGCGATGGTCAAGGACGGAAAGCTCTTTGTAGGTGTGGCGCGTCTCGAGATCCACATCCCCGAGGCACGCAGCCTGAAGGCCAAGCGGAGCGTGACGCGCCGCCTGGTGGAGCGCGTTCGCAGCCGCCACCAGGTGCTGGCGGTGGAGGCCGACCACCAGGACCTCTATCAACGTTCCGGACTGGCATTCTGCGCGATGTCGACCGACCCGGTCGACGTCGAGGCACGGCTGCAGAGAGTGCGCAACACCATCGACGAGATCTGGGACGGCCCCATCCTGGGCTGGGAGATAGGCGTCCACCAGCTGTAAGGCCCGGATCGGAGAAGACAATGACACGCTCAAGCCGCGACCGCAACGCCCGTCTGGAGGAGTCGATTCGCTCCGTGCTGGCGGAGCTGCTGCTGCGTGAGGTCAAGGACCCGCGCCTGGAAGCGGTGACGATCTCGGGTGTCAAGCTGTCGGCGGACCGCTCCCACTCGTCGGTGTACTTCTCCGTCATCGGCGATGCGGAGCGGGAGCGGCAAGCGGCCGACGGCTTTGCCGCCGCGGCCTCGTTTCTGCGCCGCGAGCTCGGCCATCGCATGCGGCTGCGGGTTCTACCCGAGCTCAAGTTCCTGCGCGACACGTCGTACGAGTACGGAGACCACATGGAGAGGGTGCTGGAGCGGCTGCGACACGAAGGCCTCATCCCTCCTCCCCAGGACGATGAACAGCCTGAGGGCGACGAATGACGGGGGCCTCGACCGATGCCGCGGAAGCGGTTCGTTGCCTCGCCGACGCCCGGCGAGCCCTGGTAACGTCGCACATGAGCCCGGACGGCGATGCCCTCGGCTCCGAGCTCGCGCTCGCCGAGCTGGCGGCTGCGTTCGGCACCGACACCGTCATCGTCAACCGCGATCCCGCACCGGCGGGAATCGCCGAGATGCCTGGCGCAGAGGTCGTTTGCGTCGCACCGACAACGCCGGAGGACTTCCCCAAAGGCTTCGATCTTGTAGTGACGTTGGAGTGTCCGGGCCTCGACCGACCGGGTTTCGACGGCCTCGACGCACTGCCGATCCTCAACATTGATCATCACGCCGCCAACGACCGCTATGGCGAGCTCAACTACCTCGACGAGAGCGCTCCGGCGGTCGGCGAGATGGTGCTTCGAATGTACCGCGCAGCCGGCGTCGAGCCGAGCGCCCAAGCCGCAACCGCAATGTACGTCGCGCTCAGCACCGACACCGGCGACTTCCGCTACAGCAACGCCACCCCGCGCGCATTCCTGGCCGCCGCCGAGTTGGTCGAGGCCGGTGCACGTCCAGAGCAAGTGGCGGAGTGGGTGCACCAGCGGCGCAGCGCAGCCTCGGTTCGGCTGCTCGGCGAGGCTCTGCGTACCCTCCAGATCACGGAAGACGGCCGTGTCGCCTCGCTGTCGGTCGATGCGGATGCGTTCGCGAGGGCGCAGGCGACGCCTGCCGACACCGACGGGTTGATCAACGTTCCGCGAGCAATCACAGGCGTCATCGTCGCCGCTTTCTTCAAGCAGTGGGAGCCCGGAGTCGTCAGGATCAGCCTGCGCTCGCGAGGCGCCGTCGACGTGCGCGCAATTGCCGCGGCCTACGGTGGAGGTGGGCACTCCAACGCCGCCGGGTGCACCGTTCCCGGCGAGCTTGCCGCAGTTCGCCAAGAGGTGCTGGCAAGACTTCGCACGTTGCTGGAGAGCGGCTCATGAGCCGCCGCCGTCCCTCTCGCTGGCACGGCCTGCTGCCGGTCCTCAAGGCCGCCGGGCCGACCTCCCACGACATCGTCGACATCGCCCGCAAGGCGCTCCATGAACGCCGTATCGGCCACACTGGCACCCTCGATCCGATGGCCGAAGGCATGCTGCTGCTGTGCATCGGCCAGGCAACCCGGCTACAGCAGTACCTCTTGTCCTGGGACAAGACCTACGCCGGCGTTATCCGTCTCGGACAGTCGACCACCACTTACGACGTCGAGGGAGCACCGACCGAGCCGAGCGGCCCCGTGCCCGAGCTGCGAGACGACCGCCTGAGGGAGCTCGAGGCGGCCTTCAGCGGCGAGATCGACCAGGTGCCTCCTCCCTTTTCGGCCAAGAAGGTGGACGGCAAGAGACTGTATGAGCTTGCCCGCAGCGGCCACGAGGTGCAGGTTGACCCCAAGCGGGTCACCGTTCACGAGCTCCGGCTCGAGCTCGAGGGGGCGGACGTACTGAGATTCACGGTGCGAACGTCCTCCGGCTTCTATGTCCGCTCGCTGGCCAACGATCTGGGCCGCCGCCTCGGCTGCGGCGGACATCTCGTACACCTCGAGCGCCTGTGCATCGGTCCCTACGATCGGACCACTGCCGTCTCCCAGCCGGAACTGGAAGCGACGTCTGATCCGAGGGAGATCGTCGAGGGTCGGGCGTGGGTGCCATTGCCGGAGATCCAGCTGCCCTACCCCCGCATTACGCTGAACCCCGGCGCCGAGGACCGGTTCAACCACGGCGGCGAAGTGATCGTGCTCCGGCAGGACGCCGGCGTAGTTGCCCAGGAGGACCTGGTGTCTGTCCACGGGCACACCGGCGGCCTCCTTGGCATCGGCGGTGTCGTCAACGTGCTTGCCCGCGGCAGGACCGTGGTTCTACGTCCGCGAATGGTCATCAGCACGTCTACCAGCGGGAGGCAGGCGTGAAGGCACGAACATCACCCATCTATTGCCAGGCGGGCCACATCCTGGTAACGTACCCCTGCCTCCGCGCGCGGAGGTTGTGTAACCTTTGGAGGAGAACGTGAGCCACTTCGACATCCAGAAACCCGGCATCATCGACGAGTTCCGGACCCACACCGGGGACACCGGTTCTCCCGAGGTGCAGGTCGCGCTGCTGACCCACAGAATTCAGTACCTGACCGAGCACTTCAAGACCCACAAGAAGGACTTCCACTCGCGGCGCGGTCTCCTCCGTCTCGTCGGGCGGAGGCGCCGTTTGCTCGAGTACCTCAAGCAAAAGGACATCAAACGCTACCGCGAGCTCGTGAAACGGCTCGGACTGCGCGGGTAAGGACCCAACGGAATGCAAATCGAGAAGACCGTCGAGATCGACGGCAAGACCCTTACATTCTCCCTTGGCAAGCTGGCGAAGCAGGCGGACGGATCATGCACCATCGCATTGGAAGACACCATCGTTCTGGTGACCGCCTGTGCCACGCCATCGGAGCGCGAGGGAATCGACTTTCTGCCCCTGACCGTCGACTACCGTGAGTACACCTACGCAGGGGGCCGGATTCCCGGCGGGTGGTTCAAGCGCGAGGGGCGACCCAGCGAGAAGGAGATCCTGACCTGCCGGTTGATCGACCGCCCGCTGCGCCCGCTGTTCCCCGACGGCTACCACCGCGAGACCCAGGTTATTGGCATGGTGCTGTCGGCGGACGGCGAGAACGACCCCGACGTTCTGGCTCTCAGCGGCGCCTCGATGTCTCTGATGGCGGCCGAAAGGATCCCGTACTTCACCCCGATCGCCGGCGTCCGGGTCGGCCGCGTCAACGGTGAGCTCATCCTGTTCCCAACTCACACCGAGCGAGAGGAAGGCGACCTCGACCTGGTCGTTGCTGGCACCGAGGACGCTGTGGTCATGGTCGAGTGTGGGGCCAACGGACTGCCGGAGTCGGTGCTCCTCGACGCCATCGACCTCGCCCACGCCAACATCAAGCGGATCATCACCGCCCAACGAGAGATCGTGGCCGAGCTCGGCATCGAAAAGCCCGAATGGGAGGTCCCCGAGCTGCCGTGGCCGGCTGATCTCGAGGAACAGATCCGCTCACGCTGGACGGCGCCTCTGACCGAGGCCCTCAACGTCAGGGGCAAGCTCGCTCAGGGAGACGCTATCAAGGCGGTCCAGACCGAGGCTCTGGAGTCCCTCTCTGAAGAGGAGCTCGCCGAACGCGGTTCATGGGTGAAGAAGATTCTCCACGACCTGGTCAAGGAGATCACCCGCCGTACGATCCTCGACGAGGCTCGCCGTCTCGACGGCCGCGCTTTCGACGAGATTCGGCCGGTCAGCTGCGAGGCTGGCGTCCTGCCGCGCACCCACGGCTCGGCGCTGTTCACGCGCGGAGAGACCCAGGCTCTGGTCACCTGTACCCTCGGCACCTCCGAGGACACGCAGATCATCGAGTCCTTCGAAGGCGACTCCAAGCGCCGCTTCCTGCTCCACTACAACTTCCCGCCGTTCTCGGTCGGCGAGGTGCGTTTCCTGCGCTCGCCGGGTCGCCGTGAGATCGGCCACGGCAACCTCGCGCGCCGCGCCCTGACCCCGGTCCTGCCGGACGAGGATGACTTCCCCTACACTCTCCGCATCGTCTCCGACATCATGGAGTCCAACGGCTCGTCATCGATGGCCTCCGTCTGCGGCGGCTCGCTGGCGCTGATGGATGCGGGCGTCCCGGTCGGCGAGGCGGTCGCCGGCGTCGCGATGGGGCTGGTGTCCGACGGCAAGCGCCACGCCGTCCTGACCGACATCGCAGGCCAGGAGGACCACTACGGCGACATGGACTTCAAGGTGGCCGGCACACGTGACGGCATCACCGCCTTGCAGATGGACATCAAGATTGCCGGCCTCGAACGCAGCCTCCTCGAGCGGGCGCTCGAGCAGGCCCGCCAAGGCCGTCTGTTCCTGCTTGACGCCATGTCCAAGGCAATCTCCGCGGCCCGCCCCGAGATCTCGCCGTACGCGCCGCGGATCACCCAAATCAAGATCGATCCCGACATGATCCGCAACGTCATCGGCCCCGGCGGCAAGACCATCCGCGCTATCGTCGACGAGACCGGCGCACGCATCAACGTCGAGGACGACGGCACGGTGCAGATCGCCTCCAGCGACGAGGCCTCGACAGCGAAGGCGATCGAGATCATTCAGGGTCTGACCCGCGAGGCAAAGGTCGGCGACGTGTTCGACGGCACCGTGAGGCGCATCGAGCCTTACGGCGCGTTCGTCGAGATTCTGCCCAAGCAGGACGGCTTGCTTCACATCTCCGAGGTCTCGATGGAGCGTATCCCGGACATCCGCGACGTCCTGAACGAAGGGGACACCATCAAGGTCAAGATCATCGGCATCGACGGCAACGACCGCATCAAGCTGTCGCACCGGGTCCTCCTCGAAGAGGAGGCCAGGGCTCGCGGCGAGGAGATCCCCCACCGCGAGGAGCGCAACGACCGGCCGCGCCGTGACGACCGCCGGGGCGGCCGCCCACGCGGCGGTGACCGGGGACGCGGACGCGGAGATCGGGGACGCGGACGCAACGACCGCGGCGGGCGCAGCGACCACGACTGACCTGACCCGTTCGACTGAAATCCTCACGGCCGGCTCATGCCGGCCGTTGTTGTCGCAGCACCCGCGCACCGCTGCGCTGACTCAGCGCTCCGGGTCGCTCCCCGTGGGCGTGGCCTCTCGCCGCTCCCACTCCGGGCGCAGCATCGCCATCAGGCACAGGTTCCAGTACTCGGAACCGTGGCACCGGGCATCCCTCAACGTCCCCTCGAGGCGGAAGCCGACCCTCTCGTAGCACCGTATGGCCACCGCATTGCGCTCGAACACGGCCAGGCTGAGCCGGTGCACGGCCAGCCTCTCGAAGGCAAAGCGTGCCAGCTCGCGGACGATCTCGCCCCCCAACCCCCGGCCCCTCAGCTGGGGCGGCCCGAGGAGTATGCGCATCAGGTGGGCGGAGTGGTTTCGACGGTCCACCTGGCCGATCTCGCCGTGGCCGACGATCGACCCGTCGCGCGGATCACAGACGCCAAAGAGGTAGCACGAAGGGGGCTTGCGGGCCCCGGTCTCCAGCAGCAGCTGGAGCTGGGCGCGCGTCAGGGGGTACTCGAGCTGTGAACCCGCCCACTGCAGCAGGAACTCGGCGTTCGGCGTCCACTCGATCAGGAGGTCGAACTGCTGGCGACTGAACGGCACCAGCATCAGACGCGGCCCGCGTTTTCCGGCGTCCTCAGGCGGCACTACCCCTCCGCCGGCGCTGGAGGAGGGGCGGCTTGTTTGCCGCCCTCGAACAGCGCCTGCACCGATTCACGCATCAGGACGACGATCGTGAAAACACCGAGGATCGTGCCGAAAGGCATGAACAGGCACGCCATCGCCGCCACCACAATGCAGAAGGTGCGGTGTTGCCGCTTGGCCAGGAACCGCCCGGCCACGATCATGAGTACCGCCAGCGTCCATCCGCAGACGATGAAGAGGCCGGCGATCAGCATCAGGACGATACCTATGGGCGCAACGTCCGGCTCCGGCTTTTCGAACCACCCGGCGGTCAGAGCCAGCCCGATAAAGAAGTGGATGAACGGGATGCAGGCCACCAGCGCCATCAGCCCGCCGACCACATAGTGGAAGATTGACAGTAGCTGCAGCTGCTCCTGGTCGGTACTCATCTCCGGATCTCCTCCCTCTCCTTCTCTCTAGTCTACGTCCGGACCTTCGGACCTAATCCTCGGCGACCTTCCCTTCCTCGGCCGGCTGCTCGTTCTGCTCCGTTCGCTTGGCTGCGCTGCAGGTACACCCTGCGACAACCGCAGCGATTGCGGCCACCGCCACGGCCGTGGACACCCATCTGTGTCCCATCGCCCTCCTCCCCGGTAACGACTCGGTTGGATTCTTCACTCTACCACCGGAAGGTCTCGGCGTGTCACTCGTGCCCGGGAACCTCACAACAGCCGGCGCCGTCCCCGGTCTGTTTCGGCGGGCACCTGACATCGCCGTAGGAGCAGAACACGCAGCAGTCGCCCGGACGCGGCTGCAACATCGCCTGACAGTGTGGACACTGGTAGAAGAACACGCATGCGTCGGTAGGCATGGTCTCGGTCGAGCACCCGCCGCAGCGCGGACAGGTGATCGTCGAGGTCGTGGTGACGCTGCCGGTCACGGGCCAACTCCGAGGCGGTAAAGGTCCATGTGGGTCAGCTGCAGGGTCTCCACGGCCCCGTAACCCGCCTCTGCTGCCAGGCTTTCCACCGCGGCGTGGCTGAGCCGGTGGGCAAGCGGTGGCCCGTGCTCCTCCTCCCGGCACGGCCACTCGAGGACGACGACCCTTCTCTTGGCAACTCTCCGCGCCTCCTTTAGAGCCTGCACCGGCTGATCCGTCTCGTGCAGCACGTGGCCCAGGAACACAAGATCGAACGAGCCGTCCATGAACGGCAACTTCTCCGCCCGCGCCTTCCGGAGCTCGCCGCCAGGCACGTGCTCTGCAGCGACGAGAAGCATCTCGGGGTTGGCGTCGACCCCCGTGACTTGGAGGCCGATGCCGGCGAAAGCCTCAGCGAAGATACCGGAGCCGGTTCCGACATCCAGCGCCGTGGTGATGTCCAGGCCTTCCAAGCTCAGCCCCACCACGCGTCCGACCTCGAGGCGCTCGACCCGGTCCGGCGCCCGCAGGTCTCGAGGTTTTCCGCGGAACCGGTGACCATGCCGATGGCGTTCGCCCATTTAATATGCCCTCCCGCCACGCGATTGTATCCGCCCTCACTCGCCGTCTGTGCTGCCCTCGCCTAGGTCCACCGGAAGATGCGCAGGGCGAGGGCGAAGCTCACGAGCGCCCACAGCGCCATGACCGCCAGCTGCGACCAGGTGGCAGCCAACGGCGAGCCCGCGTTCATGATCAGGCGAAGAGCGTCGTTGAGAGCCGTCAGCGGAAGGGCGCGGATAACCGGCTGCACGATTTGCGGAAAGCGCTCGTAGGAGAAGAAGCTGCCCGACAGCAGCCACATTGGCAGCATCACCAGATTCATCCAGCCGGAGACCCCTTCAATCGTCTTCGGGCGCGCCGCCACCAGCAAGCCGACGCCGGCGAACGTCATGGCGCCGGCCACCGACACCACCGCCAGGGCGGCGAACGAGCCGTTGACCCGGACCCCGAACGCCGCCCACCCGAAGCCGACGATGGCGGCCACCTCCAGGACCATGAACAGCAGGCGCGACAGCATGAACGACAGCAGGTAGTGGGAGCGGTACATCGGCGTGACAGCGAACCGCTTGAGCAGCTTCCTGGTGCGGGCCGAGACGACGGCGAAGCCGAGACCCCAGAGACCGCTTCCCATCAGGTTGAGCCCCACCAGGCCCGGAATCAGGAAGTCGATGTAGCGCGACCCGTGCCGTGACACCCGTTCCTCGTGCGCCTCGAGCACGTCCGTTCGACCGAGCGCCTTTTCGAGCGCTGCGTCGACCGCCAGATGTGCGGCGCGTCCCTCGGCGCGGGTCGGGTCGTACCTGTACGTCACGTCCTGCGGCATACCCTCGCCCACCCCGGACGCCTCGACCACCACGTCGACCCGGCCCGAGCGCAGGGCGTGGTCGGCCTCAGCCTTGCCCATGAGGTGGACCCGAAGCCCTGGGGCACCGTGTAAGAGTGCCTCGATCCGGCTGGCAGCGGCGGGCTCGGCGGCCACGGCCACCTCGAGCGAGCTCACCGGCTTGGCGCGGAACGCGATGCCGAGAGCGACCGCCAGCAGGACGGGGAAGACGAACACCCAGAACACCGCCTCCGGCTCGCGGATGAACTCCAGCATCCGCACCCGGGTCAGCTCCGCCAGCGGACGGAGGCGGCGGAAACGGGCGTTGTCAATCATCATCACGAAGCTCGCGGCCGGTGAGGTAGACGAACAGATCCTCGAGGGTGGCCTCATGGGTGGTGAGCTTCTCCAGCGAGGCCTGGTGACGCTCGAGCTCGTTGAGAAGCGCCGGCAGCAGAGTTCCGATCTCGCGCACGGCCAGGCGCAAGCTGCCGTCCACCGCGGTGACCCCGCTGACCCCCGGCAGCCCGGCGAGGGTCTCCGGCGCCACTTCGCCTCGCGCCCGCACCTCCACCACCTGATCGGCGCCCAGGCTGGCCACCAGCTCCGCCGGCGAGCCGAGGGCGATGATGCGGCCATGGTCGATGATCGCGACACGGTCGCACAGCCGCGCCGCCTCCTCCATGTAGTGGGTGGTCAACAGCACCGTGCCGCCGGTCTGACGGTAGCGCTCGAGGATCCTCCACACGCTGAGCCGCGCCTGCGGGTCGAGGCCGGTTGTCGGCTCGTCGAGGAAGAGCAGCTCCGGGTCGCACACCAGGGCACAGGCAAGCGCCAGGCGCTGCCGTTGGCCGCCGGACAGCTTCCCCACGCGGGCCTTCGCCTTGGCGTCCAGCTCCACCAGACGGATGACCTCGCCCACCTCTCGCCCGCGCACGTAGAAGCTGCGAAACAGGCGGATCGTTTCGCGAACCGTCAGCTTCTCCGAAAGCTGGGTCTCCTGCAGCTGCACGCCGAGCCGCTCTCGCAGCGCCCGGTCGTCGCCGCCCCACCGGCTGCCGAGGACCTCAACCGCGCCATCGTTGGCTGTCAGCAGCCCTTCAAGCACCTCCATCGTCGTCGTCTTGCCGGCGCCGTTGGGCCCGAGGAGACCGAAGCACTCGCCGCGCCTCACCTCGAGGTCGATGCCGGCGACGGCAACCAGCTCCCCGTAGCGCTTGACCAGGCCACGGCAGCTGACGGCGAGATCGGATCTCTCCATCACCGGCGTAAAGCATAACCCGGCCTGCCAGATGACACACGGAATAGCGTTTGCCGGGCTATGGTTGGTTCAGTCCCGGGCGGGGAGAAGAGACAAATGAGCAATGAGCATCATGTTGTCATCGTTGGCGGCGGCTTCGCGGGGCTGGCTGCGGCCAAGGCCCTGCGCCGGGCACCGGTACGCGTGACGCTGGTCGACCGGCGCAACTTCCACCTGTTCCAGCCCCTTCTCTATCAGGTCGCGACGGGCGCGCTCTCCCCCGCCAACATCTCGGCCCCCCTTCGAGCGGTTCTCGGGCGGCAGACTAACACGCGGGTCCTCCTGGCCAACGTGCGGAACATCGACCCGGGGGGGCGGCGAGTCGTGCTCGACGAGGACGAGCTGGCGTACGACACACTGATCGTGGCCGCCGGCTCCCGGCATCACTACTTCGGCAACCAGGGCTGGGAGCCGCTGGCTCCTGGTCTGAAGACCGTCGAGGACGCGACTGAGATCCGCCGCCGGGTGCTGCTGGCCTTCGAGCGCGCCGAACGTGAGCGCAATCGCAGCCCGGCCCGTCTGCGCGCCAGCCTGACCTTCGTCGTTGTCGGCGGGGGCCCCACCGGCGTCGAGCTGGCCGGGGCGCTGGCCGAGATCGCCCGGCACACGCTGCGGGGAGACTTCCGTGCGATCGACCCGACGACCGCGCAGATCGTCCTCGTCGAGGCCGGCGACCGCATCCTCCCCGACTACCCCGAGCGGCTCTCCGCCCGCGCCCGCGACACCCTTTCCAGGCTCGGCGTCAAGGTCGCCACCGAGTGCATGGTGACCGGCATCGAGCGCGAGCGGGTCGTCGTCCGACGCCGGGAACGGGAGATTCGCATCCCGGCCCACACGGTGCTGTGGGCGGCGGGAAACAAGGGTTCGCCGCTGGGAAGGGTCCTGGCCGCCAGGGCGGGAGCGGAGCTCGACTCGGCCGGGAGGGTTGTGGTGGCACCCGACCTGTCAGTGCCCGATTATCCCGAGATCCTGGTGCTGGGAGACATGGCGCACTGCGCTGATCACAAAGGCGAGCCACTGCCGGGAGTCGCCCCAGTTGCCGTTCAGCAGGGCACCTATGCGGCCAGGCTGATCAAGGCAAGGCTCACGGGCAAAGCCCGTGCGCCTTTCCGCTACCGTGACCTCGGAACGATGGCCACCATTGGGCGCGCCGCCGCGGTGGCGGACATCGGTCCGCTGCACTTCTCTGGGCTGCCCGCCTGGCTGGCGTGGTTGTTCGTGCACCTGATGAAGCTGGTGGCGTTCGAGAACCGGCTGCTGGTTCTCCTGCAGTGGATGTGGAGCTACCTGACCTGGAACCGCTCCGCCCGCCTCATCACCGGCACGTCCGCATTCAGCACGGATGACGAGTAGCTGGGATCGGGGGGTCAGGGAAAGGCCGGCCCCCCTCAGCTAGACATTCAGCTCGGCGCACAGGTTGTTCCAGTCGTTGATCGTCTTCTTGCCATCATACAGGGCCCCGATCGTCACGAACGGCTGGATACTGGTCCCTTGCCTCTCGAAGGAGACCGGACTCCCCGGCATCATCTCGAGACGAAAGCCGCCACGGGCCAGCAGGAGGCAGAGCCACTGCGCCAGCAACCTTGCCGCCCGGCGCCGCCCCGCCTCCGGGCTCAGGAGGGCAGGTCCGGGAGGCCGAAGGCGCGGCGCCCACTTGTCGAGATCGGTCATAGCCTCGCCAACCTGGCGAATACCAAGCGACGACAGGACGCGCTCATAGGGAGCGACCTCTGACGACCAGCGCGGTAGCCAGACTCGCTCTCCCACTTCGTCCCACCTCACGACTGGGAAACTCCGGTGGCCGACGGCCAAGTACCGTGCGAGCCTCTCCTCCAGAGAGTCGACTTCGATTCCCAACTCGTCAACAGCCGGAGTCCAATCTTCCGGACGGCGCGGAGCCGACTTGACGCCCAGTGCCAGACACCTGTCGGCCAGGCTTGGATGGCTGTCGTACGGACCAGTGGTCACCCTGCCCTCGGTGCCGGACTGGCTGAGGCGCTCACTTACCCAGGGCTGTTGCAGGAACAATCCGAACCCGCCAAACAACGGAGGCCGGAGGCCCTGATCCAGAACCGGAAAGCAAGCGTCCTCCCAGAAGACCTGCCAAGCCTCACCCAAGGTTTCGAGCTTGTAGAGCGCCGTTGCGAGCTCTGCGCGCCCGCACGCCAAGCTGGCGAGCTTGTCGGCGCTCAGTTCCTGTTGCCGTGACACGTCTTGAGAGAACCGGAGATACAGCCTGGCATACCAGTTGAAGAACCAGTGCAGTCCAACCCCCTCCTGCTCCATTCTTGCGACAGAGCGTGCCATGGCCTGCCGTGTACCGTAGACCCACGGACCGAGCTGCAGATCGCCCTTCTGCCGATGACCCAGCTCGTGTGCGATCACGGAACGGAGCTCGCCCAGAGTCAGTATGCGGAGGAGAGGAAGGCCCAGGCCTAAGCGGTGGATCTTCCGCCACCAGTGCCGCGCCGCAGAGATCGAAGCGTTGCTGTCGGCAAGAAGGTAAATCTCCTCGGGGGGGCTGGCTCCCATCCGGTCGGCGACATCATCGACATGACGGTAGATCTCCGGATAGTCCGTTCGGCTCAGGCATGCACCGGGAGCACCCCGTCGCCCGAGCGGTGGGATCAGGGCCCAGACAAGCCATGCGGCAGTGCAGGCGGCGATGATCCCATCAAACCCGACACGCCTCTCGTACCGCATCTGAGCCACGGGCAGCGCTACCAGAACCACCACCATGCCGAGGCCGGCCGCATAGAAGCCGAGTTGGAGCAGGACGGCCTGGAGCGCCTTGAGTCGCAGGTCCGAAAGGTCAGGAGGACCAGCGCTCGGCAGCATAGCTCACGACTGTACAAAAGAGGTCATCGCGCCGTGCAGCCCTTCTCAAGGCCTCGGCGCGGCCGCTGCTCATGCCACCTTGCCGGGACATGGCCAACTCGACGGCAGCACGCTCCCGCAGGGGCAGCTCCTCCATGTCTTCCGGGTCTGCCGAGCCCATGACCATACGCACCGCGTTGGCGAAGTAGGCTCCCTTTGGGATCGCCGCCTCGATACGACGCGCCTGCTCTTCATCACCGGCGCGGAGTGCTTCACCCAGCAGCAGCAAAGTTGAGTCGGGGTCGAGGAACCCCTCGCTCCCCTCGGGCGCCATCTTCAGGCGCTCAAACGCCTTGTGGCCGTCTCGGTGAAGCGCCGCGACAACCTGAATCGCCGACCGCCTCCGGTCGTCGTGGACCTTCGCGAGTTTTCCTTTCGGCACTTCCCCGGAGAAGCGCGCCAGGAACATTGCCGATGTGAAGGCCGGGTCACCGGCCAGGCCGCGGACCACCGAGGTGTTGACAGGGTCGCCGGCCAATCTCGCGACACAGCCCAGATTGACCGCGTCGTCGACCGATGCTACCGGCTGCGCCTTGAGAACAGCTAGAGCATCGCTCACACGCCCCAGTGCCACGAGCGCCTCGGCCTCGTACTGGGTGAAGGCCGGCTCCGCTCTGGCGAGCTCCTTCCACAGAGGTAGCGCCTGAGCGAAGCTGCCGTCGACGTGCAGTGTCCAAGCCTGTGAGCGGAGCAGATACTGGTGGTCAGGCCAGCGCTTTCTGAACAGTGCCAGCTGCGCCCGGGCATCCGCTCTCCGAAGCGTGCGAACCCACAGATAAGCTGCATCCGGAGAGTCGGGATGCTCCTCGTACAGCCTTCTGTAGATTGCCCGGATCT
The DNA here is from genome assembly GCA_022340775.1 of Acidobacteriota bacterium. Taxonomy (GTDB): domain Bacteria; phylum Acidobacteriota; class Thermoanaerobaculia; order Thermoanaerobaculales; family Sulfomarinibacteraceae; genus JAJDNH01. The sequence goes on along the minus strand of JAJDNH010000057.1, from coordinate 857 downwards.
CCCTGAATCGGCCGGCACCCCTGTAGATGTCTTGGCGAAGCCTGTGAAGGTCGATCTTGTCGTGCGCTTGCAGCTGCTGCTCTACCCATTTCAGGGCCGCATCCTCCCCGTACGCGTGAGCTTCCAGCGCATGGAGAAATCTCACGTCGGTCGCGTCGTCAAGGTTCGACTGTGTTGTGGCAAGGGAAAGCCCGGGTTCGGGCGATCCGCTCTCGATCAGGTAGGAGGCACACTGCCGCCAGCCTCCCGGCGCAAGATCAAGGTTGGTGCGCCACTCTACCTGCCGGCCCGAGCTCAATTCAATCCTGGAGGGCGGCTCCCTGAAGGGGAAGTCCACGCCGCTGCGCTCGACCAGAGTCTGGCCGCAGAAGACCTCGGGCCGTGGGGCCTCGATGTGTACGTTCGCGTTCTCCGCCGTATACGGGACACGCTGCAGGTAGAGCGGGGCCGCGCCGCGAACGTTCCAGACCACTACACTCTGCCCGCTCTCGAGGTGGAGGTTCCCCTCCTCTATCGTCTTCCCCCCAGCATCCTTGATCAAGACATGGTGTTCGCCGGTCGTAAACCGATGCGTTGCGAACCCCTGGGAGGGTACTTCCACCGTCGTTCCCCCCATTTGTGCAGTCACCGCTTGGTCAAGCCCGTTGGCGAACGTCACGTTGTTGTGCCGAGCCGCCTCGACGGCCGTGAAACCGCCGACCGCAAAAGAAGCCACGGCGCCCAAGACAAGAAGCTGCCGCCAGATGTAGGCCGTGGCACCGAACGGCACCGAGCCGAAGAACTCGTACTGCTTACCGGAGGACCTGCACAGGTACTGGCGCAGCGGAAAGACCGGCACGAAGAGAAGAGTGATGAAG
>JAJDNH010000047.1 GCA_022340775.1 Acidobacteriota bacterium | reverse complement strand
CGCCAAGCCCGACGAGCGCTTCCTGGTCCACCGCCTCAAGTCCACCAGCCTGGCCGGGGTGGTCGGGGGCCTGACGTCGGTGGCGATCTTCACCTGGCACTACTACATCGATCACTTCTGGAGCTGGGACCTGTTCGCGGTCGCCGCCGCCATCGTGGGGGTCAAGCTGGCGGCCATGGCGTGGTACCGGCTCAGGGACTGACAAGGAAGAAGGAACATGCTCCTCAGAGCTCGTCACGTCAAAGCGAGCACCTTTATCGGTGCAGGCCAGCTCTCGCTCGTCGCCGGACTGGTTCTGGAGCGCTTCGCTCACCCTGGCGCCGATTTCTGGCAGGGGTTCGTCGCCGGCCTCACCGGTGTCCTGATCGGCCTTTCACTGGTCCTGAACCTGCGCGGTCTGACCCTGGCCCGGCAGGAGCGGAAAACCGGAGGTTGACATCGTGAGGCTCACGCTGGTCGGGCACAGCACGGTCCTGATTGAGTGCAGCGGCGTTCGGCTTCTCACCGACCCCTACTTCGGCACTCTTGGGAATCTGGCCTACGAGCGCGTTGCGCCGCCAGCCATCTCCCGCGAGGAGGTCGGGCGTATCGACGGTGTGCTCATCTCCCACGGGCACTGGGACCATACGGACCGCCGCTTCCTGCGCGGCCTCGACCCAGCGGTGCCGGTGCTCGTCCCGTCGGGGACCTCCGCTCTGATGCGCCTCAAGGGCGCCCGCTCGGTCGTTCCGCTGCGGCCGTGGAGCTTCCTCACGATCGGCGACGCCGTCGTCACAGCGGTTCCAGCCCGGCATGTGGCTCGCACCATCGGCTACGTGGTGCAGACGGAAGAGGTGTGCGTCTACTTCGCCGGCGACACCTACCATCGGCCGTTCATGGGCGAGGTCGGGCGACGCTTCTCGATCGATGTGGCCCTGTTGCCGGTAACGACGTATCGCATTCCCATGACCATGGGCGAGAAGGGCGCGGTCCTGGCCGTAGGCGACCTCGGCGCTCCAACCGTCATCCCGATCCATCTGGGGCTCCGGCCGCGCTCTCCGCTACTACGAGCTCGCCAGACGCCACAAGGGTTCGAGAGGCGCCTGCGTGAGGCCGGGCTCGGCACTCGGGTGGTGCACCTCTCCCCCGGTGCCAGTTGGGAGCTCGCTCCCCGGGTCGCTGACCACGCAACAGCCGGAGTCAAGTTCCAAGGAGCAGGTCTCTCGCCTCCTTGACCGCTCCCTGGGTTCCGACCAGGACCACCTCGTCGCCCTCGTCCAGGGCGGTGCTGCCGCGCGGGACCACAAAGCTGCGGCCGCGGATGATGGCTGCGATCACGCAGCTCTGCGGAAGCGAGAGCTCCTGGATGCTGGCGCCCTTGGCCTTGGCGCCGCTGGGAAGGGTGACGCTGACCAAGGTCGCAACGCCGGAGCCGATCTCGAACAGGTCGGCGATGCCGGGACGGTCGAGGACGTTCTCGACCATCGCCGCCGTCGCCCACGGCGCGCTCAGTGCGACGATCCCCTCCTCCTCGAGCAGCGGCACGTAGTCCGGCTCCTGGACCACGGCGATCACCTTGGCGATTCCCACGCGGTGCGCCTGCAGGGCGGCGATCACGTTGCGACCGTCGTCCTCCTCGGCGGCGATGGCCACGTCGACGTTGTCCGCCCCCACCTGCTGCAGCACCTCGATCTTGGTGCCGTCACCCTGGTAGATCGGCGCCCCGAAGCGGCGTTCGAGTGCCGCGCAGCGCTCCGGGTCGCCCTCCACGAACGTGATCTGGTGCTCGGCGGTACGGAACAGCAGGCGGTACTCATCGTGGGCCACGAGCCGGGCCGCGATGTTGGTGCCGAGAGGGCCTCCTCCGATGATGACCACGCGCATGGTTTCCCTCCTCAGTCTGATGACCTGCTCCCGGCTCCACCGCCCGAAGCGAGCGGGGAGCTCGAGGATCTCCCGCCGGTTGGCGGGTTTGAGAACGTACAGTCCGGTCCCGGCAGCGGTCATGGCGCCGCCGAGAAGAAAGCTCCTGGCCTCGAGAGCGGGGACGATCGCCCAGCACGAGATCGCACCCAGAATCGGTATCCACGGGTAGAAGCCGGCCTCGAACGGCCGCCGCAGGCTCGGCATCCTACGGCGCAGGGCGACGACCGACAGGTTCACGAAGCCGAGCCCCATCAGGTAGCCGAAGTCCGCCAGCGAGGCGACGAAGCGGACGATCCCGGACGAGCCGGCAGCAATCACCACGACCGTGCAGACCGCCAACGCGACATGGGGTGTGCGGAACCGCCGGTGAAGACGGGTGAGCGCATCCGGGAGGTGGCCGTCGCGGCCCAGAGCGAACAGCACCCTGGCCGAGGCACCGAGGGTCACCGCGAACGCCGACAGGCTGGCCATGATGGTCGCGATGATGGCCGCCCAGGTTCCCCAGCGCCCGAGCAGGCGGCCGCAGGCGAAGACGAACGGCACGTTGGTCTTGGCAAGCTCACCGGTCGGTGTCGTGCCCATCATCACTGCCACTACGGCGACGTAAATGACCGTCGCCACCGCGAGGGTGACCAGGATCGCGCGTGGGATCGTCCGCCCCGGATCGACGATCTCCTCGGAGGCCACCGTGATCAGCTCGAAGCCGACGTACGAGACGTAGATCAGCGCCATGGCGGGGATGAAGGCAACGAGGCCGTGGGGCGCGAACGGCTGCAGGTTGGCCGTTCTGACGGCGGGCGCGCCGAAGATCGTGAAGCCAACCAGGATCGCAAGCTCGACCAGGTTCATGAGGGTGACCGCCTTCAGGGCCTCGGACATCCCGCGCAGGTTGAGGGCGCCGAAGATGAGCGCCGTGGCCGCGATGATGCCGGCGACGTTGGCTTCCGGCCATATGTAGTCCTTGACGGTGAGGGCGAAGATCAGCGCGTACATCGCGCAGGCGAGCGTGTTGCCGATCCAGAAGAACCACCCGGTAACGAACGAGATCGCCCGCGGCTGGGTGCGGCTGGTGAACGAGTAGCCGCCGCCCGCGAGCGGGATCGCCGCGCCCAGCTCCGCGTAGTTGAGCGCCGTCAGCAGGGTCACGATGCCCATCGCTAGGTAGGTCAGGATCCCGAGCGGCCCGGCGATCGCCGCGACCTCCGACGGCAGGGCGAAGATCCCGGGGCCCATCATGGCACCGATGCCGATCATCACGGCCATGAACAGGCCGACGTTCCTCTTGAACGGCACCGGCGCGGACGGCGCGCTCATGCGTGCGCTTCCGGTGACGGCTCGATGTGCGGCCGATAGAGGACAGCGGCGTCACCGGTACTTCGTTTCACTTGATCAGCCTTATCCTGCTGAACTGCACCCGGAACTTGCCATTTTTGAGGATGACGTTCGGGAGCTTCTGGCTGCTGTGCGGCAGCGAAACATCCGTGAACGACCCGCGGATCACGCCATCTCGGCCGGGTGACTCAACGTGGACCTTGCCTGGCCCGGTCCACTCGTTTCCTTTCGGATCGACGTAGATGAAGGTGACCGGTCGCCCAGGGGTAGGCAAACTCAACCTGTTCAAGTGTATCGGTGGCGGCAGGTCCGCTGGGAACTTCATCCCCGTGAGGTTCGGTGACGGGAAGTAGATTTCCAGCCTCTCGGTGGCTCCGGTCCGCGGCCAGGCCCTGACTGCATCCAAGGTTCCCGTAAACGTGTTTCTCCTGGCTGGTGCGCAGGAGAAAGACCTCGCGTGACCGTTCACCGTGAAGGAGACCAGACCAACAGACGGCTCTGCGCAGCGAGGCAACGTCTTCTTCGCAATGGGCGTCCTCGCCTGCGCAGCCCGTAAGGTGACCGCATCGGCGGCCCTGCTACGATCGCCAGAGCCGGCCAGGGCTACGGCGACGACGACCCCAACAATCCATGCTCGCACGTTCTGCGCCTGCTTTCGTCGGGCAGCTACCTTCCCCTAGATCCTACACGTTCCGGGAAACCCTCCGATGCGAAGCGGCGTCGAGCGCCGACAGACAGCGATGGCGATGACTCGGACCAAGAGCCCCCCGCCTCGATGACTCCGAGGTGGGGGGCTTTCCACAGGAGGAGAGGGAGTTATCCGGGAAGCTTGACGGACGTTACGGGACGTACCTGCCAGTCGATCTCGGTCAGCCCCGAGGTCGAGTCGGTGCCGACGACGAAGCCGTCGCTGGACTTGCTGATCACGCGATAGGCCTCTGTCAGGTTGGTGGTGACGGGCGTGATGGCCACGGTGTAGTTGGCAAGCTGGATCGGGAGCTTCACGGTTGCCCGGTAGTATGGGGGGCGAACGCCGAGGGAGCTGAACGCGCTGGCGGGGATCACGCCGGCCTCGAAGTGGCTCAAGTCCTGGCCATCGATGGTGGCGCCGGGGTCCTGCACGATGTTGCCCGCAACGTGTGCGGTACCCACGACGTCGAGCGTGGCGGATGGCGTGGAGGTTCCGATGCCGACGTTGCCGCCGATGTGAGTGTCGCCGTTAACGTGTGCGTCGCCGTTAACGTCGAGCATGGCTGCCGGCGATGATGTGCCGATACCGACGTTGCCGTCGACCAGAGCGCTGCCGCTGACATGGGCGTCGCCAGCGACGTCGAGCTTCGAAGCAGGAGCTTGCGTGCCGATGCCAACGTCGCCGCTGGCTGCGATGTCGATGCTGCTGGTTGGCGCGCCGGGACGGATGCGGAAGGGCAGATTCGAGCTGTGTGTCACGTCACGGACGAAAAAGTTGGCCTCGTTTCCGGCCACGTCCCAGACCTGGGGTGAGTAGCCCAGGGAGCCGGTCTGGTCGAGCCGGACACCTGGCGTGTCCCCGTACGTCGCCTGGATACGCATGACCGGGGCCGAGGTCCCGACTCCCAAGCGCCCACCCGAGTTGACGTAGAGGGAGTTGGTCGGCGCCCCCGCCTCGACCGTGAACGGGGTGCGCACGGGCGTGTCCCCGCCGTTCGAGGTGGTGCCCATGTCGTCGATGAAGAAGGCGTTTCGGCCGCCGTTCGCGGACTCGTTCGCGCGCAGCCGCCAGTCCTCGGTTGGAAAGCTCCCAGTGTTGCTGGTGTCGTTGAAGGCGAGCCGGGTGTTGTTTTCCTTGAGCCTGACGGTGTCGAAGCCGAAGCTCTCGCTGCTGGTGCAGTCGATGCCCACACACTCGCTGCCCTGGACCTCGAGGTTGTCGCTGATGACCTGATTCGGCGCCGCCGTCGAGGTTGTCCCCAGGTCCGTGGACAGCCCCTGGCTCTTGGCGCCGGTGTCCTCGGTCAGATCGCGTAGGGCGAAGCTCCCGTCGACGACGCGCAGGGCACCGCTCCTGACCAGAGGCGCGGCCGGCAGCGCGCCCTCGTGGCGCAGCTCTTGGATGGTCTGTGCCACGTCGCCCGCGTCGCGGGCGGCGGCCAGGCGGGCGCTGGTATCGCTGTCGACGCGCGGCGCGAAACGCAGCTCGTAGGTGTACGATCCGTCAGCAACGCTCCGAGCGCCCAGGTCGGCCAGACCGAGCTCGAGGCTGTCACCGGGCTGAAACGTCCGCAGCAAGACGAAACCGTTGGGACCTAGTACGGTGAGCCGGGCGCTCGCCCAGTCGGCCGTCGTGGCCCATGTGACCGCGTTGCTCGTCACCGATTCCGGGACCGGGGGGACCGGTGCCGTCTGGGCGGCGGCGGCGCCGGGCAGCAGCAGGATTGCACAGGCCAAGGCGGACAGCGAAAACAGGTGCTTCTCGAGGCGGTTCACTGAGTTCTCCCTTTTTGATTTGGACGTTGTCTGTTGCGGCCGTACCACGCCGCACGGTCGGTACTGCGACTCATTATCCTTCTTAACCCCCTAGGGTCGGTTTGTATTGCACGTCCTACAGATTGGACTTCGCTGTTCGGAAGGCAGGTCATCCGCCCATGCTCGCGAGTGTCCCGGGGCGGCAACTGGTGTGCCGAAGGCGCGCTAGGTTTGGTGCTCGGCGTGCACGGGGACCTAGCGGCCCGCGGCGTCCCTGTCTCGGAGATCAGTGGTACGCTGACAGCACGAGAGCCGCACGTCCCTCCGCGACGTCCTCACGATCGAGCCAGGATGCGTCATGAGTTGCCGGTGGCGGTGGGATGAGCATGGGAAGGAGAAACCTGCACAGATGGACAAGCGCAGCATTGTCGTGACGTTCCGCTGCCCGGCCGAGCAGAGAGCACTGCTCGAGGACATGCTGGGAGGCGACGCCTCACTTACCTTTCTCGAGGACGTCGAGCCCGCGGACCGCAGCCAGATCCTGAAGGAGGCTAGAGTTCTCTTTTCATGGAACTTCCCGCGGGAGATCCAGCCCGCCGAGTACCCACACCTGCAGGGTGTCAAGCTCGTCCAGCTGGTGTCGGCTGGCGCCGACCAGATGCCTTTTGCCGACCTGCCGTCGCACCTATTGATTACCTGCAACCGTGGCGCGTACGCCGCGCCGATGGCCGAGCACGTGCTGGCGATGGTGCTCGCCCTGGCGAAACACGTCGTTCCCCAACACCAGAAGCTGGCTCACGGCGAGTTCGACCAGTTCACCCGCAACCGGCGGCTCGCCGGCATGACGGCCGGTATCCTCGGCTTCGGTGGGATCGGGCGCGCCACCGCGCACCTGATGCGCTCCTTCGGCATGAAGATCCTCGCCATCAACACCAGCGGCAGCAGTACCGAGCCTGCGGACTTTGTGGGCACGCTGGATGACCTCGACCACGTTTTGAGCGAGAGCGACGTTGTGGTCGTCTCCCTGCCCCTGAACAAGGCGACCCGGGGGGTGATCGGCAGCGCCGAGCTCGCGCGGATGAAGGCCGACGCCATCCTGGTCAACGTGGCCCGCGGAGAGATCATCGACGAGGCAGCGCTGTACGAGCACGCGAAGACCCATCCCGACTTTCTCGTCGGGATCGACGCCTGGTGGATCGAGCCGTTCCAGTACGGCGAGTTCCGCATGGACCATCCGTTCCTCGAGCTGCCCAACGTGCTCGGCTCGCCGCACAACTCGGCCATTGTTCCCGGCTCGTTGGCAGACGGCGCACGGCAGGCGGCGGAGAACATCCGCTGCTTCCTCGAGGGTCGGCAGGTGACGGGGGTCGTCCGGCAAGAAGATGGCCAGTGAAGAACCCGGGTCGGGTCGCAGTGGCTCGACCGCTACAGGTAGGGCGTCAAGAGCCGGGCCACGCCATCTCGAAGCCTGACCGTCATCGGGCGCTCATGCAGCTCCTGCAAGCTGACGGCATGGGCGCGTGCGATCTTGGCCGCAGCGAGTTTTCGAAGGGACCCGGCCAGCTCCGGGTCATAGCACTCGACGTTGAACTCGAAGTTGAGCTGCAAGCTGCGGGGGTCCCAGTTGGCCGACCCCAGCAAGGTCCAGACATCGTCCACCAACATCAGCTTGGTGTGATCGAAGGGACCGGAGGAAAGCCAGATCCGGCAACCGTGCTCCAGCAGCGACGGCCATAGGGTTGTCGATGCCCAGGCCACGAGACTCAGGTTGTTCTTGCTGGGCAGCACGATGTCGACCGCAACGCCGCGCATGGCGGCGACATCCAGTGCCGTGAGCAGGGCATCGTCGGGAAGAAAGTACGGGCTGATGACGACCAACGATGATGCGGCACAGCTGACCGCACCAAGAAGAGCCATGCGCAGCTTGTCGAAGTTGCCGTCCGGTCCATCGACGATTCCGCGCGCCCACACCGGGCCGGTTTCGGGGTTGGCCGGGAACCACCGCTCTCCTTCCAGGACTTCGCCCGTACAGTAGCTCCAGTCGTCGGCGAAGACATCCTGCAGGTGAGCGACAACCGGGCCTTGAAGCTGGAAGTGCAGGTCGATCAGGCGATGACGGCTCTTCGCGTCGGCCAGTGCTCCGGCACGGATGTTCATGCCGCCGGTAAAGCCCACAGTGCCGTCGGCCACCAGAATCTTGCGGTGGTTCCTGAGGTTCGAGTAGCGGTACCTCCACGGCAGGGTCGTCGGCATGAACTTCGCAACGGGAACTCCGCTGCGGCGCAGGGCCCGGACCGTGGAGGGCCAGCTGTACCTGCTGCCCACATCATCGACCATCACTCTCACCTCAACCCCGCGACCCGCCGCTCGGGCCAGCGCATCGATGAACATGGCCCCGGCGCGATCGTTGTCGAAGATGTACGTGCTCAGCCCGACGGTCTGCTCGGCGCGGTCGATCGCTCCGACCATGGCTGCATAGGCGTCTTCTCCGGAGGGCAGCGGAGTGACGAGGTTGCCAGGGAGTAGTGGTTGCCGGGTGACCTCGGACGAGAGGCGGAAAAGGGCCTGGAGATGTGCGACGCCTGGCGGGGGCGCCGTATCGGCCGTCCGGATACCGGTAGCTACGAGGTTGACCGCGGCGTCGGAGACTCTCGTGGTCGGACGTCTTGACCTGGCGCGCCGGCGGATACGGTTGACGCCCAGTACAAAGTACAGGAAGGAACCGAGGAGTGGAGCCAGCCAGATGACCCCGACCCAACCGATGGCCGCGCGCGGATCCCGTTTGACCAGCACAACGTGTGCGGACGCGGAGCACGCGATGATGATGTGGAGGCCCACAAGAATGTGAGGCCAGAGGTGAAGGGCGGAATCGAGCACCTGTCTCCCCTGCGTGCTATCGGATCAGCCGGCAGCCTCAAGGTAGCACGACCCGAGCAGGTCTTGGTGGCTGCGCACCCGGGACCATCCCTGTGATTGCTCCGGGCTTGCAGAGGACCTGGCAGCTGACCCGTTTTCGCGGTAGGTGGGATGCGCGGTGCACCTCGCCCCGTGCCGCCCTCGTGGGGAGCGCCGGTAGTCCTTCCGTGGACGAGTCTTGTTCCGATTACTGCGGTTTTCCCCTGTCGATGATCCGTCGCACGCTTCTCACCCGGGTCGTGCGCAGGCCGTGGGCGAACTCGATGTAGAGCCCGGGAGCCGCAATGAGGTCTGTGAAGAGCGCGTGCCCGCCGAGCGTACAGCCGAGGATCTCGGTTGTCGTCCGACCGCGGCCCTCGCGCTCGAACCAGCCACCGCTGACCTCGAACGCGCCGTCGCTGCGCAGCGACAGCGAGTAGACGGAGTTGCGGGTCGAGACCACGATCCGGTCGCCGCTGGCCAGGTCCCTGCGTCGCACGCCGTCGGCGTTGCCGGCGAACGCGACCAGGGCGTCGATCGGGATTGCCGTGGACGGGCCTTCCCCAGGGTGGATGCCGCTCGGGGGACCGGTCACCGGAGGCCTCCCGATGTGCCGCTTGGAGAGCCCCTCATGTTAGTCAGGATAGCGCTTCCGGTGTTCGCTCTCTCCGTTCCTCCGCCGCTGTCGCCCAGCTTGGCCGCCATCTCGTGGGGGTCGGGGTGCGTGCCGGGTACGATCATCGCAATACGACCTCCACCACGGCGCTCACCGCTCCGGCGACCCGAGGTGGGCCGTCCAGTGGAGGGCCACGTTGATCACGGTGTTGGAGTTGGCGCTGCGCTGTAGCTCAGTGAACACGAACCGCGTGCCGCCGGGGGCCGCGTCCCAGTTGACCGTGGGCGCCGTGGAGGTGATGAAGGTCCCGCTGGTTTTGGCGACTACCGTCCGCGGAGGCCCGGCTCTGAAGTTCTCCCCAGAGGTCACTGGCACCGACATGATCGGACGGTCGGGCACCCTTATCGCGATGTAGAGGATCTCGCGGCCCGGTCGGGGCCAGCGTGCGTAGCCGCCGCGGCCTACCGACACCTGCCACTTCCCCTCGCCTGTGACGGGCCGCACGAAGACGTAGGAGTCGCCCGCCGCGGGCGAGGAGTAGGCGATCCAGCGCCCGTCGGGTGAGAAGACCGGATCGCTGGCATCGCGCTCGAACAGCCTCGGCTTGCCGCCCACCGTGAGCAGATAGATGTCCATTGACTTGCCAATCCGGACATAGGCCAGCGTGTGCCCGTCGGGGCTCCATGACCCGGGCAGGGTCACCCCATTCGGAGACTTCAAGACCTCCTGTGGGGCACCGGTGCCATCGGCCGCCTTGATCAGGATCTCTGCCCCCTGCATCTCCATGTAGGCGATCCGAGAGCCGTCAGGCGTCCATGTCGGGAAGATGGCGTTGCCGGAAAAGGTGAGCCTCTCCATGGCCCCGGAGGAAGGCGTGAAGAGCCAGACGTCGCCGTCTGTGCCGACGGGGTTGGTACCGACGGTGACCGCAACCCGCGTGCCATCGGGGGAGAAGCGCGGGTATCCGAACCCTCGCGGTGTCAGTGGAGCGCGCACCGCATTCCCCTTGTGGTCCACGAGGGTCAGGTACAGGGCGCGAGCGGAGAGATCGCCGCTCAGGTACACGAAGGTGCCGTCGGGAGCGACATCGAAGTAGCCGGCGCCGCTGCTCGGATCGCCGCCAACCCCCTGCAGCACCGGGACGGGCGCGCCGGCGACCTCGAGCCGCTTCGCATCGAAGCTCACTGCGTAGAGCACGCCGGCCCGTGAGTAGACCAGGTGGTCCGGAGGAGCGAGCCGGCCCATGTTGGCGCCTCGGACCAGCACCTTGCGCGTACCGCTCGCGAACGAGTAGGCCTCGAGCGTGGCCTCGTCGTAGTTGTTGGGACTGGACGTGGACCCGGCCGTGTAGAGGACGGCGTGTCCGTTGGGCAGCACTTCGGGCCAGCGGAACGTCCGCTCGCCCTTGTCCTTGTTGGGCTGAACGAGCGGCTCGGCGATACCCCCCGCAGCCGGCACGCGCCAGATGCCGCTGTCGAACTCTGGCGAGTAGTAGATCGTCGAGCCGTCAGGTGACCACGAGCCGCCGCGAGTCGAGGCCGCCTCCGCCAGCGTGACGGGCACCCCACCGTCGACCTGGATCTTCCTCAGCTCGTGGCCCGTGAAGAAGCCCAGCGAGTCACCGGTGGGCGAGAAGAACGGTGCGCTGCCGCCTTCGGTGCCCCGGATCGGGTTAGCCTCGGTCTCGTTCATCCGCCGAAGGTAGATTATCTGCTGCCCCGTCCTCGGCTCGACGGCCGTGAACGCGAGTTCCCGCCCGTCCGGAGACAGGGCGAGGAGGGGGACGTCCTGCAGTGCCAGACGCACGTCGGCGGGCAGCCCCGCGTCCAGCTGGACGACACTTGGGACCGTCCGTGATGCTCGAGCCCGCCAGAGGAGCGCGCCGGCCAGGGCCAGCACCGCGAGCGCCACCACCCACCCCGCCCAGGCAGTCCGAGACCGCCGGCCGGAAGCCGCGGCGCTCTGCACGGCAGGTACCTCTGCCGGGACCTCCTCGAGAACGACCCGCGCGTCGCCGATCGCCTGCAGCCGTTGCCGCGGCTTCCGGCGCAGACAACGTTCGATGAGCTCGCGGATCCGCACCGGCGTCTCGGCGGGCAGCGCGCCGAGGTCGATCTCGTCCTTCAGCACCGAGGCAAGCACGTGCGAGACCGTTTCGCCGCCGAACAGCTGCCGGCCGGTCAGCATCTCCCACAGCACGACCCCGAACGCCCAGTTGTCGGCGCGTGTGTCGACCGTGTTCCCCACCGCCTGCTCGGGCGCCATGTAGCCGGCGGTGCCGAGGATGACCCCTTCCTTGGTGTGGCGCGCAGTGATGGTCGGCGAGATGGACAGATCACTTGCGCCGGTCTCCTCGGCCCACGCCTTGGCGAGACCGAAGTCCAGTACCTTGACCGTGCCGTCCGGTCGGATGCGGATGTTGGCGGGCTTGAGGTCGCGGTGGACGATGCCGTGCTCGTGGGCGGCCTCCAGCGCCTCGGCGATCTGCAGGGCGATGGGGATCGTCTGGTCTACCGGGATGGGTCCGCGCGCGATCGTCTCGTCGAGACCCTCACCTTCGACCAGCTCCATGGCCAGGGCGTGCTGCCCGTCGAGGTGCTCGAGGCCATACAGGGTGGCGATGTTGGGGTGGTTGAGGGAGGCGAGGGTTCGCGCCTCGCGCTCGAAGCGGGCGTGGCGCTCGGGGTCGTCGGCAAACCCCTCGGGCAGGAGCTTGAGGGCGACCTCGCGCCCGAGCTTGCTGTCGGTCGCCCGCCAGACCTCGCCCATCCCGCCCTCGCCGAGCTTGGCGGTGATTTCGTAGGGGCCGAGGCGGGTGCCGGGAGCGAGCGCCATTCTGGTCACTTCTTCAGTGCCGAGGTCCAGTTGGTCACGAGCGTCAACGGAGTTGCGCTGTTCTGGATCGGGTGGAGGACCAGGTAGCGGTCGCCTCCCGGGGAGACGGCATAGGTCCTCCCGGTCCCCGAACCGCCCGTGCGGGGGGCGCTGAAGAGTTGCCTGGGAGTGCCCACTTCCACGGCGGACCCTGTTGCCGTCACTTTGGCCTCGAAGAGCGCGCCGTCCGGCGCGCGGTAGAACAGGGCGCCACCGTCGCGCCGCCACTCCGGCTCCCCGCCGCCGCTCTGGGAGACCTGCCACTTGCCGCCGGGGCCCGGAAACGGCGTGAGATAGACTTCGCTCCTGCCGGACTCGTTGGACGCATACGCGAGCCAGCGACCGTCGGGGGAGAAGACGCTGCTCCCCTCGACGAACGGCGTGGCGACGAACGGCTTCGGCTTATGTTCGCCCTCGACGGGTACGGTCCAGATGTCGGTGATGGTGTTGCCGCGCGGGTCGACGACCGTCATCGACAGGGTCTTCCCGTCGGGGGACCAGTCGTCGGCGTACTTGGTGACCTCCGACTCGATCAGCGGCCGGGCCCGCCCGGAGCCATCAGCGTTCTTGACGTAGATATCCATGTGACCCTTCGGATTGGCGGTGTAGGCGATGCGCCGGCCGTCGGGTGACCATACCGGGCTGATCTCCAACCCCGGGTCGAAGGTGAAGCGGGTGCGCACACCCCGCCCGAGGTCCACGACCCACAGGTCGACGTTCTTCGACCGGGCATCGGAGACCTGCTCGGCAAGGAATTTCCCGTCGGGAGACATGCGGAAACCGTCGATCGCCGCCGGGTCACCGACCGTCCCGACCTGTCTCCCGGCTGAATCCAGCCAGACCAGCTGGGTCAGGCCGGTCTCGCCCGTCTGGTAGACGAGCGTGCCCTCCTGCGACACCGAGAAGTCGCCGAAGCGGTAGTTCTGTGGGTTGGCGATGTCCTCGGCGATGGGGAACGCCTCTCCACCGAGCTTCCCGCTGCTGGCGTCGAACGGCTGGACCATCAGTGTTTGCGTGCGCAGGTAGAGGAGATAGCCGGGGGGCGCGTAAAGGGCGTTGCTGTCGGAGGGAAACAGGAGTCTGGGCGCACCGCCGTCGAGAGAACGGAGGTAGATGCCGTCGGTCTTGACCTCGCCCGAGTTCAACGGGCCGCCGGCCCAGTAGACGAAGTGTCTCCCGTCCGGCAGGAAGAACGGCCAGCGCTCGCTGTACCCTTGCCGCGACGCCTTCGTCTGCGACAACGGGGTCGGGGCGCCGCCGGCAGCGGAGACCCGGGCGAGCCCGCCGAACACGTCCGGGGCGAAGACGATCACGCCGTCCGAGCTCCACGAGCCGCCCCGTCCGTTGGACGCGTCGCACAGGGTCTCCGGCGGTCCACCCGTGACGTCGATCTTGCGCAGCTTGCCGGTGACGAAGAAGCCGACCCACCGGCTATCCGGCGACCAGAAGGGGAAATACGCGTTCTCGGTTCCGCGCAGCGGCTGTGCGCTGAGCGAGTCGAGGGGACGGATCCACAGGCTGGAGGCACCGTTGGCGTCGCGCGCCGCGAACACCAGCTTGCTGCCGTCCGGCGACAGGACGGGTCCGCCAACCGAGGCGCGGAAGTCGAACGTCGCGTTCTCCGGCGCCACGAGGAAGGAACGGACGGCTCGCGGCGGCGTGGTATGGGGCCGGAGCACGGTCAGGCCGATGAGCGCGGTCGCAGCGACACCGAGCGCGGCTCCCGCGATCCACGCCAGCGCCGTGCGCCCTCTGCGCTGCCCGGATGGGGCCGTATCTGCGACGTCCGCCTCATCGATGCCGGCGCCCGCGATGCGGGCGAGCTCCCAACGCACGTCGCCGATGTCGCGGACTCGTTCCGCCGGGCGCCGCTCGAGGCAGCGGCGCAGGACGTGCCGCAGGGTGTTCGGCGTGGAGGCCGGCAGCAGCGTCCAGTCTGTCTCCTGCTTGAGCACGCTGGCGAGCACGTCGGTTACCGTCTCGCCGGAGAACATCTGCCGGCCGGTAAGCATCTCCCACAGCACCACGCCGAACGCCCAGATGTCGGCACGCTTGTCGACCGGCCTGCCGCGCGCCTGCTCCGGGCTCATGTAGGCGGCGGTACCCAGGATCACGCCTTCGACGGTGGCGTGCCGGGTCACGGTAGGGGAGAGCGACAGGCTCGAGTTGGCTACGTCCGCCTCCCACACCTTGGCCAGCCCGAAGTCCAGCACCTTCACCGTGCCGTCCGGTCGGATGCGAACGTTGGCGGGTTTGAGGTCGCGATGGACGATGCCGGCTTCGTGGGCCGCCTCGAGCGCCTCGGCGATCTGCAGCGCGATCGGGATCGCCTCCTCAAGCGGGATGGCTCCGCGCGCGATCCGCTGGTCCAGCCCCTCGCCCTCGACCAGCTCCATGGCCAGGGCGTGCTTGCCGTCGAGGTGCTCGAGGCCGTAGAGGGTGGCGATGTTGGGGTGGTTGAGTGAGGCGAGCAGCTTGGCCTCACGCTCGAAGCGGGCGTGGCGGTCGGGATCGTCGGCGAAGTCCTCGGGCAGGAGCTTGAGCGCCACCTCACGTCCGAGCTTGCTGTCGGTCGCTCGCCACACCTCGCCCATGCCGCCCTCGCCGAGCTTGGCGGTGATCTCGTAGGGGCCGAGGCGCCCTCCGGCGGTGAGGCTCATACCGGCCGCTCCAGAATGGTCGACCTGTCGCCGAGTCTGGCGACAACTGCAGAAAGCACTCCCCGTTCCTCCTCATCCCTCGTGCGGTGCCAGTCATGGGCACGACACTGTGTCTCGATATCTCTGCAATTATAGGATAGGTCACCTCCGGAGCTTTTATTCCGCGTTCTCGGAAAGAAGTGCGACGAGCCCCGGTAGGACCGGCAGCAGCATGAGGAAGCACGGGAGGTGGTGCTATAAATACCTGCGCCGATCGTGAAGCTGTCGCGACCGATGCCTCCACAGATCCAGACTCCGCCGGCTTCGAAGCTGCGTAACCTCGGGCGCGCGCTGAGGCACCGCAACTACCGGCTGTTCTTTGTCGGTCAGAGTATTTCCCTGATTGGCACCTGGATGACCAGGGTTGCCACCGCCTGGCTGATCTACAGACTGACCGGCTCCGCGTGGCTCCTCGGAGTGCTGGGATTCGCCGGACAAGCGCCGACGTTCGTGCTCGCTCCGGTCGCCGGAGTTCTGGTGGATCGCTGGGACCGGCATCGCGTCCTGGTTGTCACCCAGGTGCTGGCGATGATTCAGTCCGCGCTGCTGGCGGCGCTGGCGCTGACCGGGGTGATCACAGTGGCCCATGTGGTGATCCTGAGCGTCTTTCAGGGGTTCATCAACGCGTTCGACATGCCGACGCGTCAGGCCCTGGTCGTGCACATGGTGGACGATCGCGCCGACCTCGCCAACGCCATTGCGCTCAACTCATCGATGGTCAACGCCGCGCGCCTGATCGGGCCCTCGATCGCCGGCATGCTGATCGCCTGGGTCGGCGAGGGGATGTGTTTCCTCGTCGACGCGGTCAGCTACCTGGCGGTGATCGCTTCCCTGCTGGCGATGAGGCTGGTGCTGCCGAGGCGGCCGGCCCGGCCTGCGAAGGTGCTCGGAGAGCTGGCCGAGGGGTTCCGTTACGTCATGGACTTCATCCCGATTCGGGCGCTGCTCGGGCTGCTCGCGCTGGTCAGCCTGATGGCCATGCCGTACGCGGTGCTGATGCCGATCATCGCCAGCCGGATTCTCCACGGCGGTGCCCACACCCTCGGCTTCCTGATGGCGGCGTCTGGGTTCGGGGCGCTCGCCGGCGCGCTGTACCTGGCATCGCGGCGAACCGTGCTCGGCCTCGGCCGCCTGATACCGTTGGCCGTGATCGCGCTCGGCCTCGGCCTGATCGGTCTGTCACAGTCACGCCTGCAGTGGCTGTCCCTCGCAATCATGCCGGTGATCGGCGCCGGGATGATGGTACAGATGGCGGCCAGCAACACCGTGCTGCAGACCATCGTCGACGAGGAGAAGCGGGGCCGGGTCATGAGCTTCTACGCCATGGCGTTCGTCGGCATGGCGCCGTTCGGCAGCCTCCTGTCCGGGGCGCTCGCGCAGCGGTTCGGAGCGCCGGTCGCCCTGCTGGTCGGCGGTCTCGTGTGCATCGCCGGGGCGACCGCCTTCTTTGCACGGCTGCCGGCGCTGCGCCGCCTCATCCACCCGATCTACGTCAGGCTCGGCATCCTCCCGGAAATCGCGGCCGGACTGCAAAGCGCCTCGCAGCTGACCCGCCCGCCGGAGGCCTGAGCCGTAGCGTTCAGGAGCCCTCGCAGCGCGTTCGGCAGGGGGCGCCACCCGCGCCGAGCCTGTTCTCCGGAATGGCCGTGGCGGATGGGAAGTTGCACGAGTGACGTGACGGCTGGCGACCGGTCAGATTTTGATGTGGTCAGCATCCGTCAACCGGTGGGTCGATGCGGCGCCTGCGAGGCCCGACCCGGAGGGTTCCTGATGAGCACCAAGCTGACCTCATTGTTGACGTCCCCGGGAGGTGGTCCGCGAAGCGCTGTCCTGATCAGGGCGGCGGTGGGCCTCGTGTTCTTCACCCAGGGGATACTGAAGTTCACCGATCCGCACATGGGAGTGATCCGCTTCACCCGCATCGGCTTCCCCTGGCCCGAGCTCACGGCTCACTTCGTGGGGACGTTCGAGATCGTGTGTGGGGCTCTCGTGCTCTTCGGGCTCGTGACCCGTCTGGCCGCCGTGCCCCTGCTGGTGATCATCACCACCGCCATCGTCACCACCAAGCTCCCCGAGCTGTGGCCCGCTGGTCATGGCTTCTGGTTCATGGTCAGCGCCGCGCGGACCGACTTCTCGATGCTGTGCGGACTGCTCTACCTGCTCCTGGCCGGTCCGGGGCCGTGGTCGCTGGACGCGAAGCGGACGGGCGCGGGCCGTGGTTGATCGAGCAGCGAGCAACCGTTCCCGGCCTCCTCGAGGCGGTCATCGGCTTCCATCGGCAAGGCTCGGCCTGCTGCTCCCTCTGACAGCGCTGGCCGTGCTCCTGTGCAGGCCGGCCGTGGCGGGACCGCCGTTTCTCACCGACGATCCGGTGCCAGTCGAGCTCCATCACTGGGAGGCGTACATCTTCTCCACCTACGACCACTCACCGGGTGGCACCGACACCGCCGGGCCCGCGTTCGAGCTCAACCTGGGTGCGGCGCCCGAGCTCCAGGTCCATCTGGTGGTGCCGTGGGCTTGGAACGACCCGGCCGGCGCCACCTATCGGTCCGGGCTCGGGGACGTCGAGATGGGCTTCAAACTGCGGGTTCTCGACGAGTCGCGGAGCCGGCCGCAGATCGGGATCTTTCCGATGGCCGAGCTGCCGACCGGCAGCGGCTCGCAGGGCCTGGGGAACGGACGCCTGTGGTTCCGCCTCCCGGTCTGGATCCAGAAGAGCTGGGGGTCGTGGACGACCTTCGGCGGCGGGGGCTGGGTGATCAACCAGGCCCCTGGGCAGCGCGATCACGCCTTTGCGGGCTGGCTGCTGCAGCACGACCTCTCCAGCAAGCTGACGCTTGGCGCCGAGGTGTTCAGGGAGGGCGCAGACACCGTCGGCGGACGTAGCTCCACGTTCGCGGACGTGGGTGGCTACCTGAACTTCAACCCTGGCTTCAGCCTCCTGTTCAGCGCCGGGCACGCGTTCGCCGGCGAGCGCCACACGATTGCCTACCTCGGCCTGTATTGGACCTGGGGCTAGGCGCCCGGAGTATCCGCTCGCGATCCACTGCGAGCGACGATACGCCAGCCAGGGCCGTGCTCTTCGCGTCTCGCCGCTCTCGCTACGATCGCTCCGGGATACCCCGGGCTTCAAAACGACAACGTGTTTCGACGTGAAGAAGAAGCACACCTGACGCTCGTCTCGCGGATTTCGATGCAAACGGACCCTCCGCTCCAATCTGCTGACACTCTGAGCGACGGGCCCGGACCTGCCGGTGGCTCCCGGGAGGTGAGACAATTCCCGCCGTGGTAGCTCTCAAGCCTGAAGTGACGAGCCTGACCGGGCTGGTCATCGTCGCTCTCCTGCTTCCGGCCTGCGGCGGCGCCCCCGGACCGGCGCCACTGTCGCGTTGGCGGGAGCCGGCGACCGGGATGGAGTTCATCTATGTGCCGCCTGCCCGCTTCCTGATGGGCAGTGCCCCTGGAGTCTCCGGGCGCCAGGCGGACGAGGTGCAACATGAGGTCGACATCACGCAGGGGTTCTACCTCGGGCGCTATGAGGCCACGCAGGGTGAGTGGGTGGAGGTGATGGGCGAGAACCCGAGCCAGTTCCCGAACTGCGGCTGGCGCTGCCCGGTCGAGACCGTGAGCTATCTCGCCATCCAGCGGTTCATCCGGCGGCTCGAAAAGCGCTCCCCGGGGAGCCGGTTCCGGCTGCCGACCGAGGCCGAGTGGGAGCTCGCCTGCCGGGCGGGTACGACGACGCCGTTCTCGACCGGCAACACCTTGACCTCCGATCAGGCCAACATCGACGGCCGCTACTCGTACGACGGCGGGCCACCGGGCCGCTTCCGCGGCTCTCCGGCGCCGGTCGGCAGCTACCCTCCCAACCGCTGGGGCTTCTGCGACATGCACGGCAACCTCTGGGAGTGGTGCGAGGACTGGTACGGCCCCTACCCCACCGAACCGGAACGTGATCCCCGCGGCCCGGTCTCCGGCACACGCCGTGTCATCAGGGGCGGCAGCTGGTACTTCGACGCCAACAGCGCCCGCAGCGCCCTTCGCTACACCCACCGGCCGCAGGACGACGGCTTCAGCCTCGGATTCCGCTTGGTCCGCGAGGCGACCCGCCAGGGGAGGTAGCTTCCCCGAGAGTTGGTGGCTAGGCACCAGGTGATGAGAGCCATCACCAGGTTCTCTATGCCGCTTCTTCGGAAGGAGATGTGCTACCGTTCCGTCAGAACAGCACAGAGACACAAGGCCAACGGGTCCCGCCTCGGTCGGAGAGGTCGGGGGGCGTAGAGCTTCCGCGTGCGCTGGCACCTGCGAGGCGTTGCGGCCCGATGGAAGGCCGGATCCCGGAGGCCACAGCGAGAGGAGAACCGCATGAGGTACCGACTCGTGTTGAGCATCGGGCTCGGGTTGCTGGTGACGGCCATAGGGGTGGCCGGTGCCGGCGAGCACAGCCGAAACGAGGACATCGTCAGGCGGATGGTGGGCGCAATCAACAACCGCGACTTCGCCGCCCTGGACGGGTTGGTGGCGGCCGACGTTCACCGACACTGCGCCGCGACGCCGGGGGTCGAGGTGACGAACCTCGACCAGTTCAAGGCGTTCCTGCGCCAGGACCTGAGCGCGGTTCCCGACTCCCGCCAGGAGATCCGCCAGCTGCTGTCCGACGGCGACATGGTGGCGGCGCGGGTGATCTACTCCGGCACCCAGTCCGGACCGATGGGTCCGTTCCCTCCGAGTGGGCGCAAGCTGGAGCTTCCCTTTATCAGCATTCTGCGCATCAAGAACGGCAAGGTGGCCGAGATCTGGGTCGAGTGGGACAACCTGTGGGCCCTCACCCAGCTCGGCCACTGGCCGCCGCCGGCCGCCGCCGAGGAGGACGCTGCCAAGGCTGTCGCGCGCCGGTGGTTCGACGAGGTGATCAACGGGCGTAACCTCGACGCCATCCCCCAGATCTATGCCGCCGACTACGTCTACCACGGCCCTGGGGGCCTGGAGCTGACGGGGCTGGACAAGGTGCGAGCCTTCGCAGCGGCCATCTTGGCGGCCTCGAGCGACCGTCACGCGGTGGTCGAGCGGCAGGTCGTCGAGGGCGATCGCGTCGTCACGCAGTTTGTCAGCCACGGCATCCAAACCGGGCCCTATCACGGCATTCCGGCGTCTGGGAAGCAGTGGACCACGGAGGGGATCGTGATCAGCCGCATCGAGAACGGCAGGATCACCGAGGAATGGGAGGTCGTCCACAACACCGGCCTGGGCGAGGAGTAGCGGCCGCACGCCTGTCGAAGCTCCTGTCCCAGTAGATGACCAGCGGTTGATCCGGGATATACTGCGGCTACCGGAGGTCTCAAAATGACTCGAACGGTGGTTGCAGCGTGTCTGCTGCTGGCAGTGGCGGTGCCGGCGTCGGCCCAGGACGATCAGCGCGCCAAGCTGCTCGCCCAGCCCAAGTACGCCAAGACGGACGTTCGCCCGGTATTCCGCCAGCTCAGCGTGGCCGAGGTCAAGCGCGGGGTCCTCGTGGTGTCGTCCCGCAACTACGCCTTCTTCGGCTTCAACACCCCGGAGGTGCAGCTGTACCTACCCGACGTCGACAACAGCGTCTACGCCGAGATCGACATGGGCAAGCCGAAGCTCGACGGCGGCCTCGAGTACGAGCTCGAGCGCGGCCTGTTCGACGCCGAGGAGAGGATGGATGAGGTTCGCTTCCTGAAGGCGGACGGCTCGGGTCCTGCCGAGTTTCACCGCGTCGCGGGCACCATCAAGGTCCGCTATCCGCTCGCCGTTTCGACGCGCACGTTCAGCGCCGGGAAGGCCGCGTTCGGCATCAAGCTCGATGGGCCCTTCGTCGAGCTGGTCGAGGGCGCGGCGGCCGAGGCGCCGACGTTCTCGCCGCTCGAGGCGGTGCGCGCCTACGACTCTGCCGGGCGCCGGCTGGAGAAGGCGTCCTGGTCCTCCTCCCGCTACGTCAACGGGGTCAGCTCGAGGGTGCTCGCTTTTCACGGCCAGGTGGCGAAGGTGGAGGTCGACCGGGTGAGCCGGTGGGTCGACGTCGAGGTGTCATACGATCTGCCCCCGGTACCACCGCTGCCGAAGGAGCGCGCAGGTCTCGCGCCGGAGGGCAAGAAGGGGCCGAAGCCGACTCCGGGCGGCCACGTGACGGTCTCCTGCGGCAAGCCGTATGACGCTCCGGCGCTCGCGCCGCCGACACCAACCCCGGCGGCGACGCCGACACCCCGGCCCAGGCCGACCCGTGCTCCGGCCCGGCGCACAGCCAAGACCACCGCTAAGGCCCCTGTGCCGAAGGGTCCGGCGGTGCGCATTCCACCTCGCGGCAAGCTCTCTGGGTCGGCTCAGCGGTTCGCCGCCGCACTCGATGCGCTGATGGCGGAGGTGCCGAAGCCGCCGGCCATCGTGCAGCTGGTGTCGTTCGGCAAGGACCGGGTCAGCGTGTCTGTTAGCACGGGCTCCGGGAAGGTCGAGGAGTACTCGATCCGGGACGGCAAGGTCAAGGGTCCCAGGGCCGTGGACACCAGGTGGCTCAACTGCAAGGGCGGTCTCGCGCCCGGGGCCCTCGACGTCGCCCTTCTGCCCGCGCTGTGGGACGACGCCGTGGCACGTCTCGGCAAGCCGGGCGTCAACGTGTCGCAGATCATCGTCGGCCAGTACCCGTGTGGCTCGGCGTTCATCAACGTCTCCTTCGGCGGCGCCGGCAGCTTCAAGTACAACGGCGCCGGCAGGCCGCTGGACACCAAATGAGCCATCCAGGCTGAGGCAGATCCGCGGCCTGCGGCCGCACCCCTCGGGATCGGGAGGCCCGGTCTGGAGGCGGACCTCGGCCTGCTCTTCCCGCCCCGCCGCGGGACCGTCCCTGGGGTCGGGGCGCCACACAGGCAGAGCGGCGGCCTGCGGTCGCCCTCCTCGGCGACGGTCAGCGCGGCGAGGGGATGATTCGGGTTAGCGCAGTGCCTTTGCGGCCTGTTGGCCGAACCACGCCTCGGGTGTGATACGCGATGCGGCCTCGAAGTAGGGCCGGGCCGCATCCGAGCTGTTCTCAGCCTCGAGGACGGAGCCCATCAGCCAATCGGCGACGGGCAGCCAGACGAAGGCTTCGTAGCTCGTGGCGGCGGCGACGCGGAGGCTATCGAGAGTCTCGCGGGCAGTAGTTTGTGCCTGGGTCACGTATCCGGCGCGGAGCTGCGCAGCGGCCTCGAGCAGGTGGGCGGGGTCCGCGATCTCGGGGTCTTCTGCGAGGTGGGCGGCGCGGGTGGCGACCTGACGGGCATTCTCGCCGCGCTCGAGGAGAGCCCATTCGGCCATGACCGCGGTCGCCTTCAGGTTCGAGTTGGGTGTGAAGCGATCAAAGGTGGCGTCGTTCCAATCCCCGCGGTAGAACGGGCGCAGCGGCGCCAGGGCGTCCTGGTTCTTGCGTTCCCAGCCGTTGACGTTGGCGTCCCACAGCTGCATAGCCTGATTCCAGGCGGCGCCGTCGTCGTGGAGCGCTGCGTCGAGAGTCAGAAAGAGCACGTTGTCGAATGGGATTCTGCCCGGGGTGCTGCCCTCGAGCGATCGCAGCAGTGCGGCACGCCCCAGACTTCTGTGTCCGATGATCAAGCGCTGCTCCCCCAGCCGCAGCCACAGGTCGCCCATCTGCGGCTCCCGGCCCGCGGCCCGTGCGAGAGTCTGAATGGCGGCCCGGTGGTCGCCGGCGGCGGCGAGGGCCCGCGAGGTCATGAGTGTCGCCGCGAGAAACGAGGCCGGCTCCTTGAGGACTGCCGCGTGTGTGGAAGAAAACTCCCGCCAGAGCCCCGCCTGGTGGCCGGGAGCCGTCAGAATCGACCTGCAGAGGTCCCGCAGGTCGGCCCAGAACCGGTTGCGGACCTGGCGGTGGCCTTGCAGTGGGGAGCCGAGCGGGCTTCCCCAACGTCCGAGCTGGAACCTCGTGTCGGCCTCGCGCACGACGATTCCCTGGCTGGACGCCGACTCGACGACGCTCGCCACGATCTCAGGTCCCAGGGGCGCGTAGGCGAGGACCGCTGGGGGCTGACTCTTGGACGGGAGCAGATCGGGCGAGGATGCCGCCGGGCCATGAGCGGAGAGGACGGCCACCACCGTCTGGTAGCCGAGCGGGTTGTTGACACCGGTCACGATCACCTCGGGGCGTCCGTCGCCGTCCAGGTCGGCGGTCGCCATCGGACCGGCCCAGTACCTGCGTGACAGCCTCGGGAACGTCTGGACCAAGGACCGTGTCCCGGGATCCACGCGAGTCAGCTCCTTGCCCCGGGCGGAGAGCACGACCAGCGCACAGCCCAGGACGCCGTTGACCTCATGCTCCTATTGGACTGCGACAACCGCTTCGGGTGCCTTGTCCCCCGTGACATCGGCGACAGCGGTACTCTGGATCCTACCCGGGAGCCGCCGGCGCCACAGCTCGTGGCCCTCCGGGGCGACGCCGGCGACCGTGTGGTTGTCGATGACCTTGGCGCCCGCCAGGGCCGGTGGGTGACCGGTTGTGGCGATCCAGAGAGCCGGCATCGCGACGGCCAGTGCGAGGGCGGCCCATCCCAGGTGCCGCCACCTCCGCCTGCTGGCGACGCGCCGGCGGGACAGCGCGGCCAGAGCCGCGTCTGCGTCGCGCCAGCGGTCGGCGGGCCGCTTTTCCAGTAGGCGCCGGACGAAGCGGGCCAGCCAACGGGGGCAGTCCGGCCGTGCCTCGCTCAACGATGGCGCGGCGGAGTGAAGGTGACCGTCGGCCACGTCGAACTCGGACTGGCCCGAGAACGGCCAGCTGCCAGCCAGCAGCTCGTAGAGGGTGACACCGAGGCCATAGAGGTCGGTCGGTGGTGCCGGCGGCCTGCCACGGAGCTGCTCCGGGCTCATGTAGTCCGGCGTGCCGACCGTGGCCCCGGTACGGATCAGGTCCTGTGCGTCGGCGAGGTTGCGGACCAGCCCGAGGTCGGCCAGCTTGACCGAACCGTCGGCCGCGAGCAACAGGTTCGACGGCTTGACGTCGCGGTGGACGACCCCGTGCCGGTGGAGATAAGCGAGAGCATCGAGGGTTTCCTCGGCGATGGCCACTGCTTCTGTAGCCTGGAGTGGGCCGGAGTTGAGGCGGTCCTTGACCGATCCACCCGGTAGCCACTCCATAACATGATCAGGTGGCTCGGGGTGTCGACCAGGTCGAACACCCGGATCAGATGGCGGTGCTCCAGCTGGCGCCCGGCGCCTCGCGCCGGGTGCGCTCAAGCGCGTCGGCGCCCTGCTCACGCGGGATGAGCTTCAGCGCCACCCTCTGGTCGAGCATCAAGTCGTCTGCCAGCCATACCTCACCCTGGCCGCCGATCCCGAGCCGCCGGAGCGGTCGCCATCGGCGCGGCAGGTCCGGCGGGGGCCACGGGTTCTGACCCGGACCGTCCGGTGAAGTGACGGTGTCTCGACCAATTCCCATCGTCGTTGACCGGTCGTGATTCTACTCGAGCCGTTTCTGGAAACAGCCCCACACGCCTATCACAGGAGGATGTCCGAGCGCTGATTCGCAGGTCCGTCCGACAGGCCTCGTGCGGTTGTCTGGGCCAATGACGAAATTCGTCACTCGTCGTTCTGTCTATACCAGAATGGAACAGCCTGTGCTAGTCTGAAACCCCTGAGGGCGAGGACAACGAACCGTTGGCTGGCATAGTTGTTGCTGCAGTGGCGCTCAGAGTGCTCGGGGTCGGGGGGTGCCACCCTAAGAGACCGGCAAGCCGCACCCGAAGGTGGGGCCAGCCTCTCGAACCTTCTCCGATGCAGCACGGTGATGGGAGGACGTGATGACGTCGATCCTCCACAGGAGGACGTGGCGGGGGACGGTAACCCCGTTGATCGTGACGTGCGGGATCATGCTGGTGGCGGGTGTCGCCAGCGCCCAGACCTACCCCGCGCCGTGGATCCCGGACACGGATATCTGCCCCGTGGGCGGACCCTACACGAACTGCTGGGTCCCCATCCCCAGGTTCAGCATTGCCGGGGTCGACCCGATCGCGGGATCGGACGACTCCCACAACGCGAACCCGCAGCCCAGGACCGGCGACATCTTCAACGGCGAGCTGGCCGACCAGGTCTCGATCTGGTTCGCGTACGACTCCACTGACGACGTGGTCATGTTCCGCAAGCGGCTGGACGGAACCCCTACCCTGGCCGTCAACGGTGGCAGCAGCCCGCCGGGCACTGACGCGGCCGGGCCGTTCAGCTCCAACACGGCGTGGAACTTCATCATCGACTTCAACGGCGACGGCTGGGGCGACATCGTCGCTGCCACCGACGGCAACACCGGCACGACCCAGGATCCTGGCGATACCATCCAGCTCGGCTGGGGTGACACCCCGGGTGATCAGGAGATCCAGATCTTCGGGAACGGCGGCAAGTTCGATCCCGCCGTGGACCTGTGCTCGAACGCGCCGCCGAACCAGGGCCGGATCCTGTTCTACCGTAAGGCCAACGAGACACCGCCCCTCCAAGGTTGTCCCACCCAGCTCTCCACGGTCTGCGACTTCCACTACACGCGCGTTCTCAACGACTGCCCGACCAACACGCCGCTCGGCTGCGACACCGACAACGCCAACTTCCTCCTCCAGATGCAGTTTCCGCGTGCGGCGTTCGACGACTGTCTGGGACCGAACGACGACGGCGACAGCTATGGCGGCAGACAGAAGCTCAAGCTCGACACGCACTTCATGCTGTGCGTGACGACCTCGACGCAGTCCAACGACTTCACCAAGAAGGACCTTTCGCTCGACGAGTCGTTCAACATGAGGAAGACCCGTCAGCTGGTATGCAGCGACCCGTGCACGCTGACCGCGGGGTGCAGCGAGAACCCGGTGATCGTGGACCTGCAGACGGCGTGCGGCACGGGAACCAACAAGAGCCCGATCACCCTGACTGCGATCGTCATGGACACGCTGATCGCGCCGACCCCCGACACCGTCACCGACAGCATCCAGGACGTGGCCTTCGACTACACCCCTGCCGGCGGGACGGTGTACGTGCCGGCGGTTTCGCTGTCGGGCGCCCCGAACCCGGTGACCTCGCCGGACACGCTCCCGAACACGTGGCGCTTCGACTGGGACACCAGCGCCCTGACCCCAGGCCTGTACATCGTCAGGGTCCGGGTGACGGACGACGAGGGCCACCAGACCGACGGCTACTACCAGGTCGACACCAACGATCCCAACTGCACGGCCTCCGCAACCCCGGTGACCCTGGCGGACTTTGCCGCCTCCAACGCCGGCGGCCAGACGCGGTTCAAATGGACCACGGCAACCGAGACCGGAACCGTCGGCTTCAACCTCTACGCGGTCGAGGGGGGCGTCCGTCACCGTCTTAACCGCCAGCTGATCCCGAGCCGCGCCATCGATTCCCTGGTTCCCCAGAGCTACACCTTCGAGGTGCCGCTGGTCCGAGCCGACTCCTTCGAGCTGGAGGACGTGGATCTCGACGGCGCCGCCCGCCGGCACGGTGCGTTCCGGACCGGCGTGGCCTACGGTAGGCCGGTGGAAACGGAGGCCGTGGACTGGAACGCGGTCCGCGCCGAGCACACCGCCAAGGCGGCCCGCCGAGCCAGC
The DNA here is from genome assembly GCA_022340775.1 of Acidobacteriota bacterium. Taxonomy (GTDB): domain Bacteria; phylum Acidobacteriota; class Thermoanaerobaculia; order Thermoanaerobaculales; family Sulfomarinibacteraceae; genus JAJDNH01. The sequence goes on along the minus strand of JAJDNH010000047.1, from coordinate 29,748 downwards.
GGCCGCGCGCACGGCGCTGCTCCCGGGGTCTCGGCGACCACAGGCGTCGCCACGGCAGCCGGCCTGGTGGCGACCCGCTCCTATCCGACGGTTGACTTGGCCTTGAATACGGACGGCGTGTACCGGGTGACCTACGAGCAGCTCGCGAAGGCCGGCTTCGACCTTGCCGGCATGCCTCTGAACCGTCTCGCGGTAGCTAGTGATGGTCACCCGGTACCACGCCGGGCCGTTGTCGAGGGGACCGCCCGCAACGTCTTCGGCCCGGGCGGGTACCTCGAGTTCGTCGGTACTGCAGCACGGTCGCTCTACACGCACACGCGGATGTACCGTCTGGTCGACGACGCGTCGATGGTCAAGAAGATGCAGGAGGATCAGCGGAAGCCACCCCGGGGGACCGCCCCGTCCTTCTACATGGCGACCGCCTCGGTCGAGAAGCAGCTCGCCTACACCCAGTCGACTCCGGCCGGCGACCCCTGGTACGAGACCTACGTCCTGGCCTACACTTCACCCAACGAGAAGAGCTTTACCGTTTCCGTCGACAACCTGGTCGACGGCGCTGCTCCGGCACAGCTCGACGTCGAGCTCTGGGGGATGACGGTGTGGCCGCAACAGCTTGACCATCACATCATTGTGAAGGTCAACGGGCGGCGCGTCGCCGACGACAGGTTCGACGGCCGATCGGACCACCCGGTTCGGGCCGTCCTGCTCGCCGGTGTGGTGCGTGACGGTGCCAACACCGTCACCGTCCGTCTGCCGGGAGACACGGGCGTCCCGTGGGACCTGGCGTACATCGACCGTTACAGCATCACCTACCCGCGTGCGCCGCTCGCGCCCTCCGGATGGCTCGACTTCACGGTGGCCGGAAACGTGCTCGAGGTGGGTGCCCTGCCGGACAGCAACGTGGACGTGTTCAGGGTCAGCGGCAACGACGTGACACACCTGGCCGACGTCGAGCTCGCCCGTGACGGCGACGGCTTCCGAGCTCGCTTTGCCGGCGACCGGGGTGCGGCCAGGTACCTGGTGGTCACGCCGCGGCGGTTGCTGACGCCCATCATCTCGGCCCCGCCGGTCCCGGTCGACCTGCTCGGCGGCAGGGCAGACTACCTGGTGGTGGCGCACCCGGACTTTCTGGACGGCGTGCAGCCGCTGGTCGATCTGCACGAGAGCGAGGGGATGTCGGTCAAGGTCGTCAACGTGATCGACGTCTACGACGCGTACTCTGGCGGCACCGTCGATCCGGAGGCGATCCGTGCCTACATCCGCGACGCAGTACGCGTGATGGGCGTTCGCTTCGTCCTCCTCGTCGGCGGGGACACCTACGACTACTTCAACTACCTCGGCAGCGGGTCGATCAGCTTCATCCCGACCCTCTACGCACGCACCGGCGACCTGGTGTCGTTCGCCCCGGTCGACCCGCTGTTCGGCGACGTCGACGGCGACGGGGTGCAGGACGTCGCTGTCGGCCGGCTCCCGGTGAGGACCGACGAGGAGCTCGCCAACGTGGTCGCCAAGACCCTAGAGTACGCAAACAAGAGCTACTCGAAGACGGCGGTGTTCGCGGCGGACGCCAACGACACGAGCGCCCCCGTCGTTTTCACCACCTCGAGCGAGGCGTTCATCGGCAAGCTGGGCGCGGGATGGGACGTCACGAGGGCGTACGTCGAGGGGATGGGGGTGGCCACCGCACGAGCGCGCCTCATGGACGCCATCGACCAGGGCACCGCGCTGACCAGCTTCATCGGCCACTCCGGCCTCACCGTGTGGACCTTCTCCGGCCTCTTCAACTCGCACGACATTGCGTCACTCACCAACGCCGGGAGGCCGACCGTGGTCACCCAGTGGGGGTGCTGGAACACCTACCACGTGGAGCCGTCCTACGACGGCCTCGGCCAGCGTTTTCTGCTGGAGCCCGACAGGGGCGCGGCTGCCGTCCTCGGCTCGGCCACCTGGACGCTCGCCGAGTCCGACGACGCACTCGGACGCCTCGTGATGCCGCTCCTCACCTCCCCAGGCATGCCCATCGGCGCCGCGGTCGTGGAGGCCAAGCAGGAGCTGGCTGCGACGCGCCCGGACTTCATTGACGTGCAGCTGGGTTGGACGCTGCTCGGCGATCCGGCGCTGGTCATCAACCCATGGTGAGGCAGGCGGTGGCCGGGGCCGCGGCGGGCTCGCCGGCGGCTGTCCGAGAGGTCACCGGCGGGGCGCGTCCAAGCTTCTTCCACCAACCGGTCGACATGGTAGCCGGCCCATGAGTGGACTGGTGGCCGTGTTCCGGCGTGACGGCGCTCCGGCCGACAGCAGGGCGGTCACGCCAATGATGCGCGAGCTCGCGCATCGGGGGGTCGACGGTCACCGGCTCTGGGTGAAGGGATGCGTGGCGCTCGGCCACCAGCACTTCCGGACGACTCCCGAGGAAGAGGGCGAGACCCAGCCGACGGTGGTGGCTGGCGGTCGGGTCCAGGTTCTCCTGGACGGCAGGCTCGAGAACCGCGAGGAGCTTCTGGCGGGCCTGCAGATTGCCGACCCGCATCCCTCGGACGCAACCCTGATCGGCGAGGCCTACCTGAAATGGGAGGCTTTGTTCGTCGAGCGCCTGGAAGGACCATTCGCGCTCGTTGTGTACGACGCAGCGGAGCACAGGGTTCTGTGTGCCCGAGACGCACTCGGTGAGCGGCGCCTGTTCTACGCCATGAACGAACGGGTATTCGTGGCGGCCTCCGAGCCGCGGGCGGTACTGGCATTCCCGGGCGTTCCCCCGGACCAGGACGAGGCCTCCGTGGCCGAGTTCTGCGCGGTCCTCGGACCGCCTCCCGGCGCCACCTACTACCGGTTCGTGCGTCAGCTCGGGCCCGCCCAGCTGTTGGTGGTCGACCGCGGCCGGGCCCGCACGCGGAAGTACTGGCAGCCGGGACAGAGCGGCACCGTGCGCTACCGGGATGACCGGCAGTACGCCGAGCACTTCCGGGAGCTCCTCGATAGAAGCGTCCGGTGCTGCCTGCGTGGCGCGCCGGTCCCGGCGGTGCTCATGAGCAGCGGCCTGGACTCGACCTCCGTGGCGGCGCTCGCGGCCCAGGCGGTACCGGTACGGGCGGTCTCCTGGGTGTTCGACGACCTGCGCGAATGCGATGAGCGGTGGGGCATCGACGCGGTGGTCCGCAAGGCGGGGCTCCACGCCGACCAGTTCGTCGCCGACGGCCTGTGGCCGCTGGCTGCTGGTCCCAGGGCGGGCTGGGACGCCAACGGCCCGTTCCGCAACCCCTACTGGGAGCTGTTGGAACGAGGGTATCGGACGGCCCGGCTCGGAGCCAACCGGGTCGTGCTCAACGGCTGGTTCGCCGACGAGCTGTACAACGGCGCCGCCGGCTGGCTGGCCGCCCTGTTGAAGGAAGGACGGCTGGTCGAGGCCAGCCGGGGGCTGTGGGCCCACGGCCGTTCGCTCGGATGGCGGAGCTGCCTCGGTCCGGTCAGAGCGGCCATCCCCGGGGCGGCCCTCGCGCGTGCTCGGCCCGCGGCGCCGCCAGCATGGCTGACTGCCGAGGCGGCGGCCCTGCTCCGCGAGCGGGGGGACGACGGAAGAGACGGCCCGGCGGGCGGGCGGGCCGAGGCGGTGCTGCGGGCGCGGCCGGTGGCTTTTCTCGATCACGAGCTGTCCCACGCCCACGCTACCGGAGTCGAGCTCCGTATGCCGTTCTGGAACCGGAAGCTGGTCGAGTTCATGCTGGCCATCCCATCCCACCTGCTGTACCGTAGGAACCGGTACAAACACATCCAGAGGGACGCGATGCGGTACGACCTGCCGGACGTGGTCCTGCAGCCGCTCCAGAAGACCCTGCTGGGGGCGTTGTACCGGCGAGGTGTGCTCCAGAATAAGGCCGGGTGGATAGGCCGCCTCCTTATCCACCCGGGCGCGCGCTGGCGCCGGTTCGTGCGTGAAGACTGGATGTGGGGAGTTCTGCAGAGGCTTCCGGATATCCAAGATCAGGAATCAATTGTATTCTGGCAGTGTATGGCGCTGGAGCTGTGGCCCCGGAAGGAGGCGCCACGGCGATCCGGCCTCGCGGCCGGCATCTCGGAGGGTGTGAATGACGTCGCTTCGAAGATCGGCCAGGGAGGGTAGCGCCGCGAAGGAGGCGGTAGCCGCTCGAAGTGGCCCGGGAGCCCGCGCGGCGGCACGGCGCCGAGCGTACGTGCCTCCGCGACTCGAGGACTACGGCGACCTGCGCGACCTCACGCTGGGCGGCTCGCCGCCGGGCGTGGACGACAGCGCCTTTCCCAACACTCGGTGGCGATGATCCGCTCCACTGTGGTTGACTGGCCGCTTGCTGCGGTTGTCCGCAGGGTGGTCGTGCGGGGAGGTCCGGCAGCCCGTCGGGCTTCGCGCAGGGCCTACCGGCTTGCGGGCCGGCGTCTGGACACCGACCTGGATCTCGCTCCGCTGGCGCCGTTCCGGACGGTAGCTTTCGGAGAGGCCGGCGGGCGGGAGGCCGGTCTGGAGAGATCCGGCGACCCGAACGGTGGAGAGGTCGTGTACCGGGGCCCGGGCTGGGTCGGCGGCGGGCTGCGCGAGGTCGAGTGCTGTGCGGGCCTGACCGGGAGCCATCTTCGGATCCGGGACGTCGGGCTGATCTCGATTGCGCGCGACGGCGGATCGATCGATGTCGGGGAGCTCGAGCCGGAGTGCCACGAGGAGGAGCTCGCGGCTGCGGTCCTCGGGCCCGCCCTGGCTCTCGCCCTGGCTCGCCAGGACGTCTGGTGCCTGCACGCGAGCGCGGTCGAGATAGACGGCCGGGCGGTCCTGTTCCTGGGACGTTCGGGCGCCGGGAAATCGACGCTGGCCCGCCGCCTGGTGGCGGACGGAGCGGTGAACCGGCGCCTCGCCGACGACGTTGTGCCGGTGACCGTCGCCGGCGGCACCCTGTCGTGCATGCCGCACTTCCCGCAGCTCAAGCTCGGCGCCGCTGATCAGGCCGGCCCGGACGTGCCCGAACACATGCCAGTGGGTGCGATCTACTGCCTCGAAGAAGCCGGCGATGAATGCGAAGCCCGGGTCGAGAAGCTGTCGGCGCGAGCGGCCGTCGGGACACTCATCAGGAGAACGGTAGCCGCCCGGCTGTTCGACACGAAGCTCCTGGAGCGCCACCTGGCTTTCTGCGCCGCGGCGGTGGCGGCGGTGCCCGTTCGGCGGGTCGTCTACCCGCTACGGCCCCAGTCGGTCAAGCAAATAGAGCACCTGCTCGCGGCACACCGGAACGGGGCATGAGCGGGGATGAGCTGAACCCCGCGACCGTGGTGGCCCGCCGGTCCGACGTCCTGTTCGCCGAGGTCGACGGGGAGATGGTCCTGCTGGCTCCCGGAGCGCGTCGCTACTTCGGCCTCAACGAGGTCGGCTCGGTGGTCTGGGAGCAGCTCGACCGGCCCACGGCGCTGGACCGGGTCCACCGCGAGATCGTCGACCGCTATGAGGTGGGAGAGGACGAGGCCTGGGCGGACCTGATGGAGCTGGTGAAGGAGTTGGAGAAGCATGGCCTGGTCGAGCGCGTGGCGCCGTAGAGCGGCCTTCGCCGCCGGCCTCGACCGGAGTGACTGGCTCGCTCTCGCCGAGGCGTGGGTCCGGTTGGCCGGCGCTTCGATGTCTCTCGGCCGGCGTGCCGGCGCCGCATTGGAGCCCGTTCCCGCCGCCGGCGCCGCCGAGACGGACGGCTGCCCCTGTGACCGCGCCACCGGTGAGCGCCTGCACCGCCTGGTGGCAGCTGCCGCGCGCCTCCACGTCGTGCGGCCCCGCTGCCTGGCCCGGGCCCTCGTCCTGCGGGACATGCTGGCCAGGCGGGGGATTCCAACCACCGTCCGTGTCGGTGTCGTCCGGGATGGCGAGGGTGTGGCGGCGCACGCCTGGCTGGCAGGCCCGGCCGGTCCGGTCGGAGAGTCCCCGGAGCTGCTTGCGGGGTTCCATCCGCTACGGAGTGAATGACAGGCGCTGAAACGATCACCCCCGACCGGTTGCCGGCCGGGGGTGATCTCCACCCGACAGAGTCGGGGGGTGCCCTCAGTAAGAGAACCTGACTTGCTGCTGGAGCAAGCTGGACTGACCGATCGTGTCGGTGACCGTAAGCGTGACGGTGAAGACGTCTCCGACCTTCGGGAACCGGTGGCCGACCTTCTTGGTCTTCTTTCCACCAGCCATCGTGCCGTCGCCGAAGTCCCAGCTGTACATGACGATACCGTAGTCGTCGGCCGATGCTGAAGCGTCAAACTGACAGCGGCGGCCGCTGCAGCTGAAGGTGAGGGCGGGGTAGGGCGGCTGGTCAATCCCCTCGCCGACGAACGCCGAGTACAGGAGGAGGTCGGTCGACCCACTCCCGTCGTCGGGGACCGCGTGGGTTGCCGAGTTGATGATTGCCCACGAGACCTCGTCCGGGGTGGCCGACGGGTTCTGCTCCAGGTACAGGGCCGCGGTACCGGCGACAGCGGGCGCCGAGAAGGACGTCCCATCCCCGGTCATGGAGGCGGTGTCGCTGCCGATCCAGGCGGATGTGATATCGGTGCCCGGCGCGAACAGGTCGACGCAGTAACCATAGTTGGAGAAGGCCGCGCGCTGGTCGGTGGCGGCGGAAGCGCCGACGGTGAGCGCCTGGTACACGCGGCCCGGCGACAGATCGCAAGCCGGGACCGCGCCGTTGCCGGCAGCGACGGTGAAGACAACCCCGTCAGCGATGGAGTTGGCGACCGCATCGTCCAGGGCCTGGTTGGCTCCGGTGGTCACGCTGAGGTTGGCAACCGCCGGCGACTGGTGGTTCGCCGTGACCCAGTCAATGCCGGCGATGATCCCGGACACCTGGCCGCTGGCGTTGCAGTCGAGGACCCGCACGGGGTGGATCGTGGCTCCCTTGGCAACTCCGTAGCTGGCGCCGGCGGCGACTCCTGCGACCATCGTGCCGTGGCCAGCGCAGTCCTCGGTCCAGCGGCCGTCATCGATGGCGGTGAAGGCGTTGACGGTGTCCACCCGGCCGGTGAAGTCCGAGTGGGTGCTGAGAACACCGCTGTCGATGACATAGAGGTTCACGCCCGTTCCGTCGCCGTAGTACACGTACTGGCCGTCCAGCGGCAGAGCCTGCTGGTCGATCCGGTCGAGCCCCCATGATGGCGGGTCGACCTGTACACCGGATGCCTGGACGACGCCGTCCTCGACCACGTACGCGACCCGGGGGTCGGTGGCAAGGCTCTCGGCGTCCCGCTCCGATGCGTCGATGACGAAACCCCTGACGGCGTGCTGGAAGACGCGTCCCAGCCGCCCTTGGTGCTGGGCTGCCAGCGAGCGGGCGACGTCGGCGACTGCGGGGCCGCTGGTGGCCGGCTCGGCCGGTCCCCGGGCTGCATCGGCCTTGAGGATGACGATGTACTGTCCGGGGACCGGCCGGTCGACCTTTCGAACACCCGCGAGGAGAGGGGTTGCAAGCATCAGGGCAGCTCCCAACGCGACGAGCTGGACATGGTGAATCCTGGTTTTCATGGTGGCACCTCCCTGTTCTCTGTCCGGCCCCTGCATGGGGCCGTTCGGCGCAGAAGAAGAGCAACCATGGTGCCAGCCATCGATGAATCGCATAAGAGTTGTTTTATCAGTATCTTAATGAGGACGCGTCGGGCCAGCTCCCGGCCGTCGCGTCCGGTTTCCGGACACAGCCAATGGCGGGTCTATTCGTCTAAGTGACTCAGTTTTATTGATTTATCTAAGGAGAGGAACGTGTACGGAATCCGCACACTCGGAAGTTCTTGTACGGATTCCACCCGTACCCGGGCGGCCCAGGCTTCGGATCGCGCCGCGCTCGGTTTCTTCGAGTGGGAGTGGGGTCGTCTTCCGTTTCCCTGGTTGGGTGGGGGTTCTCCGTCACTTCGTCACTTCGTCACTCCGTTACTGGCCCGGGCGGCAGGGTCCCCCGTGCTACGATCGGTCAGCCTTTCGATGGAGGTCGCCATGCGTCGCTTGATCCGTGTCCTGACCCTGTCTCTCCTGGTGTTGGCGATGGCGCCGGCGCTTCCCGCCGACCCCCCCCAGAAGCCCGAAGACTTCTTCGGCTTCGTGCCCGGCTCGGATCGCAACCTGATCGACTACGAGCAGCTGATCGCCTACCTAGACAAGCTGGCGGCCGCATCGCCGCGGCTCGAGCTGCGCGAGGTCGGCCACTCGCCTCTCGGAAGGCCGATGGAGGTGCTGTTCATGTCCTCGCCGGACAACATCGCACGCCTCGACCAGCTGAAGGACGTGAACCGGCGGCTCGCGCTCGACCCGGACATCCCGGCCGGGGTCCGCGACCAGCTGATCGCCGACTCTCCGGTGTTCGTCATGGCCACCCTCTCGATGCACTCGACCGAGGTCGCTCCGAGCCAGAGCCTGCCGCTGTACGCGTACGAGCTCGCGACCACCAGCGACCCCGCGGTGCTGGCCCAGCTGGGCAATGTGGTCTGGATGGTGGTGCCCAACCACAACCCGGACGGCATGGACATGGTGGTCAAGTACTACCGCAAGCAACTCGGCACCAAGTACGAGGGCGGGTTCCTGCCGGGCGTCTACCACAAGTACGTTGGCCACGACAACAACCGCGATTTCGTGTCGCTGACCCAGGCCGACACCCGCGTCATCAACCGGCTGTTCTCGACCGAATGGTACCCTCAGGTGCTGGTCGAGAAGCACCAGATGGGGCAGACCGGCCCCCGCTACTTCGTGCCCGTCAACCATGACCCGATCGCCGTCAACATCGATGAGGGGCTGTGGAACTGGATGGCGGTATTCGGCGCCGCCTTGCAGCGCGACATGGGCGCCGACGGCGAGCAGGGCGTGGTCAGCCACTGGGAGTTCGACAACTACTGGCCGGGCTCGACCGAGACCTCGCTGTGGAAGAACGTCATCAGCTTCCTCACCGAGGCCGCCAGCTGTAAGGTCGCGACGCCGATCTTCGTCGAGCCGACCGAGCTCCACGTCAGCGGCAAGGGTTTGGCCGAGTACAAGAAGGGCGTCAACATGCCGGACCCGTGGCCGGGCGGCTGGTGGCACCTCGGCAACATCGTGTCGTACGAGCTGAGCTCGATGCGCTCGATTCTCGCCACTGCCTCGGAGAACCGCGCCGCCATCCTCCGCTACCGCAACGACCTGTGCCGCAAAGAGGTCGCCGAGGGCCGCACCGAGCCGCCCTACGACTACGTGCTGCCGGCCCACCAGCGCGACCGCGGCGCGCTCGCCGACCTGGTGGCGCTGCTCGAGAAGCACGGGGTCAAGGTTGCCCGCCTGACCCGAGACGTCGTCATCGGGGAGCGGGCGGTGAGCGCGGGCGCCGTGGTCGTTTCCCTCGCCCAGCCGTACCGGGCATTCGTCAAGGAGGTCATGGAGCCCCAGACCTACCCGGTCCGCCACTACACGCCGAACGGGGAGATCATCAAGCCCTACGACGTTACCAGCTGGTCGCTGCCACTGCACTGGAACCTCGAGTGCTTCCCGGTCAAGACCCGCTCCGCCGAGCTCGACGCCAACCTCGAGGCGGTGACCGCAGAGCAGCTGCGAGGACCGGCGCCGACGCTGCCGGCCGGTCCCTACTGGGGCCTGGCCTACCCGTCGAGTGACAACGCCAGCTTCGCCGCCGCGTTCGCGGCACTCGACGCCGGCCTCACGGTCGAGCGCACCGAGAAGGAAACCAAGACCCCGGCTGGCGTGCTGCCTGCGGGCAGCTTCCTGCTTCCCGCCGCCAAGTCGGCCGACCGCCTCGCCGTCGTGCTCCGTGCAGCCTCGGTGCCGCCGCTGGTCCTGACCGCTGCGCCCGACGTTCCCGCCCGCACCGTCACCGCGCCCCGCATCGCGCTGGTTGAGACGTTCTTCCACGACATGTCGGCGGGCTGGACCCGCTACCTGTTCGACGTCTACGGAGTTCACTACAAGGTGGTCCATCCCGGCGATCTCGCCACCCTCGACCTTGCCAAGAGCTTCGACGTCATCGTGTTCCCGGGCGCCGGCAAGGACACCCTGGTCAAGGGCGAGCGCAAGTTCGGCGACCGCTACTTCGTGAGCGACCTCCCACCCGAGTACAGCAAGGGGATGGGCAACAAGGGGCTGGTCAACATCGGCTCGTTCGTCAACGGGGGCGGGATCGTCCTCGCCTGGGGCCGCTCGGTCGACCTGTTCACCGACGGCCTGATGGTCAAGGGCGAGGGTGAGAAGCCGGAGACCGAGCGGCTGCCGGTCTCCGACGCCACCAAGGCCGCCGACAAGGCCGGCCTCTACGTGCCCGGCTCGCTGCTCGCCGTGAAGGTCGTGGCCGAGCACCCGCTGACCTGGGGACTGCCCGAGCACCTGGGCGTGTTCTCCCGCGGCCGGCCGGTGCTGAGGACCTCGATCCCGATGCTCGACACCGACCGCCGCGTCATCCTGACCTACCCCGAAAAGCACGTCCTGCTGTCGGGCTACATCGAGGGCGAGAAGGCGATCGCCGACACCCCGGCCATGGTCTGGGTGCGCAAGGGCAAGGGGCAGCTGGCGCTGGCGGCGTTCGCGCCGCAGTTCCGGGCGTCGACTCCAGGGGCCTACCCGCTGCTGTTCAACGCCATCCTGCTGCCGCCGGTGCAATAGCGAGCGGAGGTCGCTCGGTCGAACGCACCCTGCTCCGGAGCGCCGTGAGCCCGCGTTCTCTGGGGCGGGTGGGACACGTCTCGCATCTTGCGTCCTCCGGGGCGGGCGGCGGCCTCCGTCACTCCGTCGCTCCGTCACTGGGTGGGCGGCGGGCCCTAATCACCTAACAAATTAATCACTTAGTAATCTCATCACCGGGTGGGTGGGCGGGACTTCCTCACCTTCTCACTTCCTCACCTCCTGGCCGGGAAGGCGGGTGTTCCTCAGTCCCTGACCCCGAACTCCGCCCACAGTGGGTAGTGGTCCGAAATGTGCCAGGACAGGTCCGTCTTGTCCAGGTGCCTGGAGGGCATGGCGGTGGGAATGAAATCGTAGTTGCCGCCGGTGCGGTAGGTGAGTGAGAGGGCGGGCGCGCCGCTGTCCTTCGGGAACCAGGCGATCTGATCGTAGAACTGGCTCAGGTCCGGGGCGGCGGGGTTGGCGAACAGCGTGCGGGGCTTGTTCTGCAGGTCCGGCGCGGGCGTCAAGCCGGCCGCGGTGAACGCCTGGTAGAGGGGGTCATTGATGCGGTCGATGTTGAAGTCGCCGAGCGCGATCAGGTTGTGGTCGTAGGCGTTGACGTCGCGAGCCCAGTCGGCCATCCACTGGCCGATGGCCTTGAGCTCGGGGACGCGGTCCTGGGCGGTGTCGCCGTACTTGATGTGCAGCGTGACGAGGATGAAGGTGCGGCCCCCCGAGTAGAAGCTGACCGCGTAGGGGATGCGGGCGAACTGCTCGTTGAGGGCTTCCGGGCCCACCTTGTCGAGCTGCTCCTTGGGAACCACCAGCTCGCAGGCCAGCCCCGACAGCGCGACCTTGCGGGTGTCGAACATGAAGGCCATGCGCTCCCCGTTGCCCGCATCGCCCTTGGTCACGTCGGTGATCAGGAACTGCCACGACGGCCCGAGCGCCTTGACCATGTGACGGAGGGCCTTGAGGTTGGCGCGGACCTCCTGCAGCGCGATGACGTCGAAGTGGGAGATGATCTCCGCAATCACTCGCAGGGACTGGAGGTCTCGCTTGGGGCTGTCCCCCGGCTCCGAGATCCACTTCTCCGTGAGCCCTCCGAAGGCGCGCAGGTTCCACGTCGCGACCAGCACGTTGCGGTCGACCTGCTTGGCGGGGATGGCCTGGCCGAGCGACTCGCGCAGTGCGTTCAGCTCCTTCTTCACGACCTCGGGCGGAGTGTCTGTGATGGCGGGCATGATATCTCTCCTTGAGAGTCATTCTCGACTTGGTTGATAGTGACTATATATGTCCCAGACAGGTCCAGCGCCAGGCCTCGAATGGAACAGGCAGGCCTCAACCGCCCGATACCGGGTCAGACGACCGCGCCACCCGCGGCGGGATGGCCGCTCGCCTCCTTCCGCTCCGTCTTCGCCCCGCCGCGGGGCCGTCTCTGGAGACAGGGCGCTGTACCTGCCTTCCCCGGGAGGGGGGGGCGCGTCTCGCGTCTAGCCTCGAGGGTCTAGCGATCCCCCCGGGCGGGCTGGAGAACCTCATCACTCAATCTCTCAGTCACTTAATCATCTGGCGGGCGGGGGCGGTGCTACCCTGAATGCATCGAAACGGAACCGCGTTCTCTGATCTGCAAGGGAGGATGCACATGGCAACGATCGATCCCAACGCGCCCGTCATGGTCACCGGCGCGACCGGGTACGTGGCCGGTTGGCTGGTCAAGAAGCTGCTCGACAGCGGCCACACCGTGCACGCGGCGGTGCGCGATCCGGACAACGAGGCGAAGCTGCGATACCTGAACGCGCTCGCCGCCCAGGCACCGGGCACGATCCGATACTTCAAGGCCGACCTCCTGGAGCCCGGCTCCTACGCCGACGCCATGCGGGGCTGTGAGCTGGTGTTTCACACCGCGTCGCCGTTCACGTCGAACGTCGACGACCCCGTGAAGGACCTCATCGAGCCGGCGCAGCTCGGAACGAGGAACGTGCTTGAGGAGGCCAACCATACCCCGTCCGTCAAGCGAGTGGTGGCGACCTCCAGCTGCGCCGCCATCTACGGCGACAACGTCGATCTCCCGAATGTTCCGAACGGCGTCTGCACCGAGGAGCTCTGGAACACCAGCTCATCGGTCGATCACCAGCCGTACTCGTACTCCAAGGTCCTGGCTGAGCGCGAGGCGTGGGAGATCTGCGGCGGGCAGGACCGTTGGGATCTGGTGACCGTCAACCCGAGCCTGGTGCTGGGACCGGGCATCAACCCCAACGGCACCTCGGAGAGCTTCACCATCTTCAGGCAGCTGGGCGACGGCACGATGAAGACCGGCGTGCCCCGGTGGGGCCTCGGCGTGGTCGACGTGCGCGACCTGGCCGAGGCCCACTACCGGGCGGGCTTCACGCCGCAGGCCAAGGGTAGGTACATCGTCTCGGGCCACAACTCCGACCTCGCCGATCTGGCCGCCGTGCTTCGCGGACACTTCGGGAACAGCTATCCCCTGCCCGCGCGCACCGTGCCCAAGTGGCTGATCTGGCTCGTCGGACCCATGATGACCAAGAACATGACGCGCAAGGTGATCAGCCGCAACGTCGGCCTGCCGTTCAGGGCCGACAACGGCAAGGGCGTCCGCGAGCTCGGTCTGGCCTACCGCCCGCTCGAGGAGACCGTGGTCGACTTCTTCCAACAGATGATCGACAACAACGTCTTCAAGGCTCCTGTGAACTGAGCAGTGGCGGTTGATCTGGCGCAGGTAGTCGGGGCGGCGGCACGATGAGCCACGCGGCTAGCCAGGATCGATGAAGTAGCTGCCACTCTGGGAGAGGAGCGGCTGTTGGGCACCGTTGAGCAGCGTGATTCGAACGTCGCGGCGACCGACGGCGTTCGGGACGGGTCCCTGGCTGCCCGGGACGCCATACTGGACTCCGGCCCGCATGGACCAGGTGCAGTTGAACGTGAGGAGCGCGAAGTCACCGCTGTCCTCGAGTCGGGCGTACCGGGGGTAGGACGGATCGTTCGGGTCCATCTGGCTGGCGAAGTCCACGAACACTTCCCAGTTGGCGGTGCCCCCGATGCGGCTCAGGGGCAACCGGTTGTTCCAGTTGCCGCCGTTGAAGCGCGCGTCGAAGGGCAAGACGAGCCCACCTCTCTTGCCAGTAAGCCGTGCCAGCCATTTTGTGACCTGGAGCGTCATGGCCATCACCTCCTGCGATCCGTCACTCTGAGAGTTGTCAACCGGCGTCGCCGTCCGCCAGCGACGAAAGGAAGACCACGTTCTGCTGTTGCTCCTCGATATGGAGGATGAGCGCCCCGGTCTCGGTTGTCCCGTACGTGCCCCGCGGGTCCTTGAAGTGCAGCGTCCAGTTGCCGCTTCCACGCGGGAAGTGGATAGCATAGAGCCCGTTCTCCCCGGAGCTGGTGGAGTCGTGGTACTGGCCGTCCGGCGTCGTCGCCGTGACGATGATGCCTTCGAGGCCCTGCGTCGTTCCGGTACGGCGCACATAGCCATACAATCGCGTCAGCCCACAGTCCGCGTCGGTCATCTTGTTGCCCGTCCCTTTGGAGAACCACGACAGCACATATCAACATGTGCGTCAAGAGAAGCTGCGGTACGATCGAGTCAACAGGCGAGTACAGAGATTGAAGATGCTGGCTTGAGGGTCCTCTGCGAGTAACTTGCGGCACGCCGAGGAAGGAGAGGAACAGCATGGGCGACCAGAAGCGTGTACGAGTGCTGGTGGAGTTGAGGGTGCCCTCCGGCAGCAAGGGCGGGGAGGTAATGGCGCTGGCAAGGGGTCTGGACGCCCCTTCTTTTTCGCTCGATTCATCCTACGATGCAGTTCCGGTCAGGCCGACCTCCGACCAAGTCGAGGAGTTCGCAGCCAGGAACCTCGAGGTCGTGGTGGTTAGAGGAACCATCGACGCGGCCGATATTCCCCGGCTCGAGGCCAGGCCGGAGGTGATCCGAGTGTGGTTCGATGCGCCGATCGCTCCGTTCGGAGACATGAGCCCGAGAGCCTCGGACCGAGTAATCATGCCTGGGATGAGCAAGGGTCCATGTCCGATCCCGCCGTGCGACTGTACATACGGGAACCCTGCGATCGGGGATATCCCTGCCGTGGCAGCCTACCTCGGCGCCGACAAGATCTGGGCCGAAGGCGTGAAGGGCTGTGGCATCGTGATCGGGATCGTCGACGGGGGTATCGCGGCTCAGGGCCGGCCGCCGCAGCCGGGCCAGATCCCGAGGATTCCGCGCGTTAGTGGGGGTTGGCCGGACGATTGGGGAACGATCGCAGGCTGGGACGAGCACGGCAACATGACGGCGTGGGACGCCCTCGGCATGGCTCCGGGAGCGAACATCTTCGACATCCGAATCTCAGGTGGGCCGACGATCCCCGATACCATCAGTATCGCGCTCGCAGCGTACCGGTGGGTAATTGACCGCCACCGTATCGTCGGAACACCTCATATCCTCTCCAACAGCTGGGGCGTGTATCAACGGGACTGGGCCCCGGATTACGCTGTCAACCCCGATCATCCCTTCACGCGAACGGTCGAAGAGGCCCTCGATGAAGGGATCCTGGTCCTCTTCGCAGCCGGCAACTGTGGGGAGACGTGTCCTGCCGGGAGCTGCGGGTCCGACACCGGTCCGGGGCACAGCATCTGGGGTGCCAACGGACATGAGTGGGTCATGACAGTCGGTGCCGCGAACCTCCGCGAGCAGTGGGTCGGGTACAGCAGCCAGGGCCCCGCCTCCCTCTGCGCGCGCAAGCCGGACTTCTGCTCATTGACCCATTTCGCCGGTTACTTTCCGACCCAGAACCCGAGCAGCCCGAGCGATACGGGCACCTCCGCAGCGACGCCGATCGCCGCCGGCGTTGTAGCGCTGCTGTTGCAGGTCAACTGTGACCTCACGCAAAACCGGGTGAAGACGCTCCTCATGCAAACCGCCAAGGACATCGGGCCCAGAGGCTGGGACAACCACTCGGGGGCCGGAATCATCCAGGCCAAGGACGCGTACGATCGACTCCGCACCGGCGAGCCCTGGCCCATCCCTACGTTGGGCCGAGCGTGCCTCCTGCACGTCTACAACACCGGCGTCCAGCTGGGTTGGGCGGACGTGTATGCCTGGTATCCCGCCAACCAAGCCACGGTTGTGCGAATGCTGGAGGCAGCACGCGCTCATGCCGAGGCGGCGGAGATTTTCGTGGCTCCGGAGGTCCTGATTAACGTCACGATCGAGAGGGTGGGTCAGCTCGGTATCACCAATGAGAGCCGGTGCGTAATCCGGTCAACCGAAGCCGGCTTGTCGGGGCAGCTACGTGACCTGCGGTGCACACAGTACAGCGGCGCTGTGCTGGCCAACATCTACGGGACCGGCCAGATTCTCGCCTGGGCTCACGCGCGGATGCAGTTCATCGGACAGTCCGGGGAGCCCATCTCGAACATCAAGGGCCTTCTCCGCGGAGCGCTCGCGCACGCCGAAGCAGCCAGGATCTTCCCGGCCGATGCCCTGGGGATGATCAGGGCTGCGATCGTAAACACCACCGCGTCGACGATTAACCGGGCCCGCGAGACGCTTGCCGCGGTGCTCGACAACTACTGCTGTGACGTCGGCGTCCCACCGCCCACGAGCCGAGTGACCGCAGCTACGGGCTGCTAGCAACTACGAGTGGAGAGGGACGGCGCCGCATAGCTCCAGGATGAATGCAGGCCAGGCGCCCCGTGACCCCGTTACCGTAATACCGGGTAGGCGGGGGCACGTCTAGCATCTCGCGTCTTACGTCTTGCGTCTCCCGGGTGGGCGGGTGGAGCGTTTCCCGTCTTCCGTTTCCCTTCTCCCGGACGGGCGGGGGAAACCTAATCACCTAATGACTTAATCACTTAGTCACCGGGCGGGCGGGGCTTCCCCTCAGCTATGCCCCGCGATCGGATGCGGCACGTACGGCGCCTCGAGCGCCGCGACCTCGTCGGGCGACAGCTCGACGTCGAGCGCGCCCACCGCCTCCTCGAGGTGGTCCATCTTGGTCGCGCCGATGATCGGCGCCGCCACGCCCGGCTTCTGCAGCATCCAGGCGAGCGCGATCTGCGCGTTCGGCACTTTGCGCGCCTTCGCCATCCTGTCGACCTCGGCGATGACCCGCCCATCCGCCTCGGCCATCGCCGAGTACAGCGTCTGCCCGAAGCGGTCGCTCTTCGACCGCTTGGTCCCCTTCGCCTGTGGCGGGCGCGCCAGGTACCCGCGCGCCAGCGGGCTCCACGGGATCAGCCCGACGCCCTGGTCGAGGCACAAGGGGATCATCTCGCGCTCCTCCTCGCGGTACAGCAGGTTGTAGTGGTTCTGCATCGACACGAAGCGCGTCCAGCCGCTGGACTCGGCCACCTGCTGGGCCTTGGCGAACTGCCACGCGTACATCGAGGACGCGCCGATGTACCGCGCCTTGCCGGCGCGCACCACGTCGTTGAGGGCCCCCATGGTCTCCTCGATCGGCACCGTGTCGTCCCAGCGGTGAATCTGGTACAGGTCCACGTAATCGGTTCCGAGCCGCTTCAGGCTGGCGTCGATCTCGTGCAGGATCGCCTTGCGCGACAGCCCGCCGCCGTTCGGGCCGGGGCGCATGATCCCCCAGACCTTGGTCGCGATGACGAGGTCCTCGCGGCGCGCGAAGTCCCGCAGCGCACGGCCGGTGATCTCCTCGCTGGCCCCGAACGAGTACACGTTGGCGGTGTCGAAGAAGTTGATGCCGAGCTCGATGGCGCGCTTGAAGAACGGTCGTGCCTGCTTCTCGTCCAGCGCCCACTCCCAGCGCAGCGGTGAGTTCCCCACCGTCGCCGTGGGGTCGCCGTAGCTCATGCAGCCGAGGCAGATCCGAGAGACGGTCAGCCCGGTGTTGCCCAGTCGTGTGTACTCCATGGTGTCCTCCAGTGTTGCAGCTCAGCCGGCATCGCGGAGCACCCTTTCGCGCGCTCGCAGACCACCCCCGGCGCACGGGCGCCCCCGATACTCAACCCCGAACCGACCGTACCCCTTCCGTCCCCCAATCGCGTGGATCCCTCCGCTACTGGCCCGGGCGATTGGGCCACATCTGGCTTCTGGCGTTTCCCGTTTCCCGTCTTCCGTTTCCCTGGGTGGGCGGGTGGACGTCTCGCTTCTCACGTCTAGCGTCTTCTGGGCGGGCGGGCCATCCTCACTTGCTCACCTTCTTACCTCCTCACCTCGCGGTCGGGTGGGCGCTCGTTTCCCGTTTCCCATCTTCCCGGGCCGACCCCGGCGTTGACAGACGACCAAGAAACACCGACATTGAGGCCAAGGAGCTGGCATTTCGGCAGTTAGTGAGCCCGGGGGCAACCTCCTCAGGTCGTGCATTCTCCGCTCGCGGAGCAGTGGTGCGCGAGGCGTGCCGGTTTTCGGAGCGTGCGCGTACCAGCGACCGGAAGGCCGAAGGGGGTGGGCGGTGATGTCTCGAGCTCAAGTCTGCTGCGGCTCTGTCTGGCTGATGACGGCCGCACTGTGCCTGGGTATGGTTCCGGCCGGGAGTTCCTGGGGTCAGGGCTGCCCGGCGCTGGCCGCCAGGTCTGCTATCGGATACACGAATGCCGCTTATCTCCGCGATCTGGCTGTTCGTGGAGGCTACGCTTTTGGGGCCGACTCGTACGGGCTCGGTGTGTGGGACGTCAGCGATCCTGCACGACCCACTCGAGTGGCCCACTGGCACGCGCCCGAGCCGGCCAAAGCTGTTGCCATCGGCTCCGGGACCCTGGTGCTGCTCGCTGACGGCGCCTCCGGTCTGTTCATGGTGGACGTGTCGGATCCCCTGCGGCCGCACAAGCTGGCGGGCTGGCACACATGGTCGGCCGAAGACGTGGCGGTTTCTGGGAACACCGCCTACGTGGCGGACGGCACCTCAGGTCTTCAGATCATCGACGTGGCGGAGCCCGCGAGCCCGGCACTGCTCGGGAGCTATGACCTGCCGGGCTACGCCTCGAGCGTGGCGATCGCCGGGAGCACGGCGTATGTGGCAGATGGCTACTCGGGTCTCGAGGTTGTCGATGTCTCGGATCCTGCGCACCCAAGGCTGCTGGGGGGCTACCTCACGGCCGTACCTGCCTGGGACGTTGCAGTGTCAGGGAGCATTGCGTTCGTGCCAGTTGAGGAGTTAGGTCTCGAGGTTGTCGACGTTGCAGATCCTTCGCAGCCGAGGTGGCTGGCGAGTGCCTACACACCGGGTCCCGCCGTGAGAGTGGGGGTGTCGGGGAGCTTCGCGTATGTGGTCGATTGGTTGTACGGTCTTCACGTCGTCGATGTGACCGATCCAGCTCATCCGACGCGGGTAGGGAGTTACGGCATGTCGGAGGGCGCGCTCGGCGTCACGGTCTCCGGGGACATCGCCTATCTGGCGGAGCTCGACTCCGGCTTCGAGACCATCGATGTTTCGGATCCTACGAAGCCGGACCTTCTCGGGAGCTTCACCACTCCTGGAGGGGCCTTTGACGTTGCGATCTCGGGGAGCATCGCCTATGTGGCCGATGGGGGCTCCGGCCTTCACATCATCGATATCACCGATCCAGCAAACCCAGTGCCGTTGGGGAGCCATGCCACGCCGGGGGCCGCAATAGGGGTCGCTGTTTCGGGGAGCGTCGCCTATGTGGCCGATGGGGGCTCCGGTCTTCAGATCGTTGACGTATCGGACGCCTCGAGCCCGGCGGTTCTCGGGAGCTACGACACGCCTGCTGCGGCCCTTGACGTGGCACTCTCCGGCACCATCGCCTACGTGGCGGACCGCTGCTCGGGCCTGCAGATCATTGATGTGGCGGATCCAGCGAACCCGGTGTGGCTGGGGAGCTACGCCACACCTGGATGCGCGGTCGGAGTCGCGGTTGCCGGCAGTACCGCGTACGTGGCGGTTCAGCAGACCGGCCTTCAGATCATCGACGTGTCAGATCCTGGCAACCCGGCGCTACTGGGGAGCTTCGCTGCCTTTGGACCTCCCACCACTGCCGTGGCGGTTTCCGGGAACCTCGCGTATGTGGTGGATTGGATGTACGGGCTTCAGATCATCGACGTCTCCGGTCCCACCAGGCCGGCCCTGGTGGGGAGCTACGCGATGCCCGCGCCCGCAATGGGCATCACGGTCTCCGGGAGCGCAGCCTATGTGGCGGGCTGGGAGTCGGGTCTTCAGGTCATCGACGTGGGGAATCCCGCGCTTCCGAGCTTTCTCGGGAGCTACGACACAGCGGGGTACGCTGAGAATGTCACAGTGTCCGAGGGTGTCGCTTACGTGGCGGATTGGTCCTCCGTGTACATCCTCACCACCGAGTGCCGGGGGCCGCAGGCGGCGTTTGGGCAACACAGCCTTGCCTGGAACGTCGAGTTCACTGACCGAAGCCTGTACGGCCCGACAAGCTGGAGCTGGGATTTCGGTGACGGCGGCACCTCGAGCGAGCGGAGCCCCTCACATACCTATGCGACGTCCGGCACGTTTGTGGTCCAGCTGACCGTGACCAACGGCCGGGGATCGGACGTCGTCACCCACCAGGTCACTGTGCCCGCGCCGCAGCCGGCGCCGAGCATCGCGCGTCGCTGCCGCCAGCGAGCACGACCGAGGCCGCGACCCTGATATCGCCGTCCCCGGGGAGAATCCGCGCTCGCCCATCAGGGTGACACGAAGCGTGGTGGTCTCGGTCAGACCCCTTGGTGTCATTCTGAGGAGCGTCGCCGACGAAGAACCTGGGCGGGTGGTTTCCTCGGGTGGGTGGGGGCAACCTGATCACGTCATGACCTAGTCACCTAATCGCTGGTCGGCGGGGAGAGGAAGAAGTTCGTCCCTCACCTCGTTGCCCAACGTGGTAGGCTCCCCCGGCCGGTGGCTAGAAAGGGGTTACGATGTCTTCCGCTCGAGAGCTGGCCCTCACGCCTCTTCCCCGCAGCCTCAGCGTGGCCGCGTGCGGCCTGGTCGTGGCGACGATCGTTGTCCTTGCCCGCGCCGCCGCGCTCGCCTCGCCGGCCGCGCAGCACCCCATGGTGGTGACCGCTGCGGCAACCTTCGATCTCACCGTCACCGTCTCCCTGGTGGCCTGGTGGATGCTGCGCCGGGACTTCGGCTGGTCGGCGCGGGCACTGTTGGCTCTCTTCTTCACCTCCATGA
Source organism: Acidobacteriota bacterium (assembly GCA_022340775.1). Taxonomy (GTDB): domain Bacteria; phylum Acidobacteriota; class Thermoanaerobaculia; order Thermoanaerobaculales; family Sulfomarinibacteraceae; genus JAJDNH01. The sequence goes on along the minus strand of JAJDNH010000047.1, from coordinate 9,006 downwards.
TGGTGGCCCGGTTCGTGCTGCCCCTCGGGCGGGACGGCGCGCTGCGCGTGATGGATCTGGCGGTCGCACCGCTGGAGCTGCTGCTCATCGTCTACCTGTTCCGGCGGATCGCCAGGGCGAGGAGGAAAGTGGTCGCGCGGGGTGCGGGCGGTGGCTTCTTCGATGCCCAGGACATGATCCTCGACGCCACCACCGAGATCGTGGGCCGGGGCCGCCTCGCGGAGATCCTGTCGTACGAGTTCTCGGTGCTGTACTACGCGCTGGCCCGGAGGCCCGGCGGCCGGGTGACGACCGCAGCCGCGGCGGACGCCAGCGGAGCCGACACGCACAACGGGGCTCTGACCTACCACCGGCAGAGCGCGTACGGGGCGGTCGTCGTGATGCTCGCCCTGGTCACCCTGGCGGAGATCCCGGCGCTGCACCTATTCGTCCGTAGTTGGAGCCAGCCGGTGGCGTGGATCTTGACGGCGCTCGGAGTGTACGGCCTGCTGTGGATCGTGGGCGACTGGCGGGCCTGCCGCTCTCGGCCCATGCGTATCGAGAACGGGGCCCTGCGCATCCGCTTCGGGCTGCGGTGGCGGCTCGACGTTGCACTTGACGACATCGTCGGCCTGCGCGCCCCGACCGTGGACGAGGAGATGATGAAGGGTGTCGTCGACCTCAAGCTGGTACTGCCCGGCGCCTCCTGGAAGATCCTGGAGCTGGAGCGGCCGGTCGTCGCCAGGGGTCCCTACGGCATCCGCCGCACCGTGCGCACCCTCGGCCTCGCGCTCGACGAGCCCGATCGTCTCGACGCGGCCCTCGCCACAACCGACCCGGATCCGGACGACGACGACTCAACCCTCGCCTGACCTTCCCCACATCCCAGGCACCTCGGCACCCCATCCCCCACCCAGATCCTTCTTCGCTCGCTCCGCTCGCTCATCAGGATGACACCAGGTGTGCCGGTCCTGGCCCGCTTCGCCCCTGGTGTCATTCTGAGGAGCCGCAGGCGACGAAGAATCTGGGTGGGTGGAAGGGTTCCCCTCCCGGGTGGTCGGGTGGTACGTCTTGCGTCCTGGGCGGGCGGTGGAAACCCAATCACCTAATCACTCAATGACTTAATCACTCGGGTGGGCGGGCGGGGGCTCTCCGTCACTCCATCACTCCGTCACTCCGTCACGGGTGGGCGGGCGGGGGTCCCCCACACCACCAGCACCCGGTCCACCTCAACATCGGTCCGGTGCGGCCGAACCGGAACCTCCTCGATCGCCCGCGCCTTCTCCTCCGAGAGGTCGGCGATGCGGTCGATCTCGTCCTGCATCTCGTCGGCCAGCTGTGCGAGCTCGTCCTCCAGGCGGTCGATCTCGCCCAGCGACTCCTCGACCGAGCCTTCGGCTCGCTGGCGCATGCGGTGCTTGCCGGCCGCCGACCGCACCTTCGAGCCGGCCTTGCGCGCCGCCGACTGCAGGCTGCGGGATCCCAGGAGCACGGACATCAGCCCCTCCGCGATACCCATGGTCTCCTCGGCCTTGCGCGCCTGCACCTCACGGCGGTCCCGTTCCAGCTCCTCCTTCTCCCGTTCCAGCCGCCGCTTGAGCGCGTCGATCTTCCGCTGGTAGCGGGCGCGCGCGCGCTCCTGGTCGTCGTCGTCGGCCCGGTCCGCCTTGGCCAGGCAGCGGTTGATGAGCTCCTCCCGGCTCTCTCCCGGCTCGGCGGTCAGCTTCAACGCCCGGTTGGCGAGGATGACCAGCGGCCGCCGCGCCCGCCAGGTCGTGAACTCCCGCTCCGCCGTGGCGACCTCCTGCGCCAGGCGGGTCGGCGCGGCCGCCGGGAACAGCATGCCGGCCGGAGGCGCCGCGGACAGCTCGGGCGAATCGTCCAGCGGCTCGGCGTCGTCCCACGACGGTCTGCCCTCCTCGTCGACCGGGATCTGCCACTCCTCGTTGAGGGTCCGGTAGAGGTTGAGCCCCTTCTGCTCGACCGCGACCCGCGACTTCACGAACAGCCACGGCTCGGCCGGCCCGGAGCCCGCCGCGCCGAAGCGGAGCGGGACCTCCACGTCGAGCAAGGGCGGCTCCGGCCGTCCACCGGCCACCGCGGCTGCGGGGGAGCGCGTTGCTTCCGGGGACGCGGCGGGGCCGGCGGCCCCGCCGGCCGGAGAGAACCGCGCCAGCAGCGGCCCCAGCTCGGCGGCGGCAACCGGGCCGCGCAGGTAGCTCATCGCCCACCGACTCGAGAACGTGCGCACCCGTTCCGAGGCCCGCACGTCGTGCAGCAGGAACTCCCTCTTGCCGAGGCCGGCCACGATCGAGTCGGCCCGGCGGCCGTCCTCGAGAACCGTCAGCCCCATCCCCTCGAGCGCCCGCTCGCGGTCGCGGTCGGTGATCAGCCGGCCGATCACCTTGACGCCGGCGTTGCCCAGTGCCTTGTAGTCCAGATCGACCGGGTTCTGGGTCGCCAGCCACGCCCCCACGCCGAACGCCCGCCCCTGCTTGAACAGCGTCAGCAGCGGCCCCTTGGTGGGCGGGTTGGCGGGGTGGGGCGGGAGGATCCCCTGGACCTCGTCGATGTACATCAGGGCCCGCAGCGCGGCGGATGCCGGCTGGCGCCGCATCCAAGCCACCAACTCTGAGGCCAGCAGCGACAGCACGAACTGGCGCGCCGGCTCGTCCAGATGCGCCAGCATCACGATCGTCGCCCGCGGCGCCTCGCGGGTGCCGAGCAGCTCCTCCATGACCAGCGGCGTCCCCTCCGTCCACGCCGCGAACGCCGGGCTGGCGAGCAGCGTGTTGAGGGCGAGCACGAGCTCCATGCGCTCCTTGCGCGGGTACAGCGTCTCCAGCGGCAGCGCCCCGAGGCGCTCGAGCGGAGGGTCGGCGAGAGCCGACAGCAGGCCGGCGAGATCGACCGCGGCGCCCTGGCCCCACAGCTCGAGCAGGATCGACGCCATCAGCACGTGGTCGCGGTCGGTCAACGGGTCGCCGCCACGGCCGATCAGCGACAGCAGTGCGCCGGTCACCCCGTCGACCCGCTGGCGCGCGCCGTCGGGGTCCGAGGACGGGTCCCACCCCGCGGGCGCCGACAGGCTGGGCAGGATGTCGAGCGGTGCCCCGGCCGAGAGCCCGGGGGTGACCACCTGCCACCGCACCCCGCCGGCCACCGCCTGCAGGTCGGGGCCGCCGAGGCCCTCGCGCTCCAGCCCCTTGCGCCACGTCTCGGCCTGGGCCGCCGCGGCCGTCTCCAGGTCGCCGTCGGCCGCCGCGTCGGGCGGCAACCAGGGCAGGAAGTCGGCCGCCGCGAGATCGGGGAAGTTGAGGAGGAGATCGACCATGTCGCCCTTGAGGTCGATGACGATCAGCGGCGTGCCGCGGCGCGCGAGCTCCTCGAGCGCCACGATCCCGAGCCCGGTCTTGCCGGACCCCGTCATCCCCAAGCACACGGCGTGGGTCGTCAGGTGGGACGGCTCCAGCTCCACCCGCTCCCCGTCGCGATGACCGAGAAACAGCCCGTCGGTTGTCATGATGCCTCCACCGCCGAGTCTACCAGCCAACCTTCCAGTCTCCTCACCGGGCCCGCCTGGCCCGCCCCCTCGCATCGAGCACCCGGACCCTCCCTTCCCCCAGATCCTTCTTCGCTCGCTGCACTCGCTCATCAGGATGACACCAAGTCTGGTGCTGGCGGCCAGGCCCCCTTTGTCATTCTGAGGAGCAGCAGGCGACGAAGTATCTGGGCGGGTGGGTGGTTCCCTTGGGTGGGTGGGCGCCGTCTTGCGTCTTGCATCTCGCGTCTTGCGTCCCCGGGATGGGCGGGGGTCGTTTCCCGTTTCCTGTCTTCCGTTTCCCTGGGGCGGCCGGGTGGGCCTTCCTCACCTCCTCACTTCCTCACCTTCTCACCTCCCGACCGGGAACCCCCCGTCCTCTCGGCAACCTGGTTTGCTGCTATCATGTATTCAAGTTCCACAAGAGGATGCTCGCAGGAGCTGTGACATGAAAGAGGGGCGTGTACCACGATGCAGCCGGCCGGTGAGATCGCCGAAACGGCGCAGTAACCTGGCCAACGCATCTCGCCCTCTCGGAGCTGCAGCCGCGGGTTGCCTCGTGGCGAGCTGAAGAAAGGAGTTGAGCATGGGACTGTTCGGACCTTCACTCGAGAAGCAGGTCGAGAGAGCCCTCGGCCAGGTTCGCGGCATGGGCCTCGAGGTTCGCGCCCTGGGCGCGCGGGTCGAGGGCAAGACGGTCACGCTGACCGGTGAGACCGAAAGCATGGAGGTCAAGACCAAGATCATGGCGGCGTTCTCCGGGGCCGTGAAGGCCGACAACATCTTCAACGCCATCAAGGTGATCCAGCCGGAGCCCGCGCCTCAGGCCCCGGCGCCCGCACCGGCACCCGCCGAGCGCACCTACGAGGTCCAGCCGGGCGACACCCTGAGCGCGATCGCGCAGCGGTTCTATGGCAGCGCCAGCAGCTACATGAAGATCTTCGAGGCCAACCGCAACATCCTGGACAACCCCGACCTGATCAAGGTCGGCCAGGTCCTGAAGATCCCCGAGTGAGGTAACGGGCGGCGCCCCGCCTTCTCGCGCCCTCCTTTCTTTGAGCAGGCGGGAAACCGTTTAGCGTTTCGCGTCTCAAGTCTTGCGTTTTCCGTCTTCCGTTTTCCGTTTCCCTGGGCGGGTGGTTGGGGGTCCCCCTTCTCACTTCCTGCCTGGGCGGGCGGTGGCTCTCCGTCACTCCGCCACTTCGTCACTCCGTCACTTTCCGGGTGGGTGGGCGGAAGAGGTACACTCGATGGCTCGAGGAGACGGCTGCGGCCGTGTGCACGGGGTTCGAGCGATGGTGAACGAGACCGAAGACGGCAAGGACGGCACTTCGCGGGTGGTCGGTCCCGGCGACGCTGGCGCGCCGACTAAGGCGCCCCCGGCGGGCGGCGGCGCACCCGACCTGGCGACGCTGCTGCGGACTGGCGAGAAGTGGGGCTACGTCGACGACGACGGCGGCATCCATGTCCGCGCCGGGAAGTTCAACGAGGATCGGCTCGTTGCCCGCGTTCCTCCGTCGAAGCGCGCCGACACCCTCGCCACCCTGCTGCTTCGCTTCCAGGAGCTGGAGGATCGATTCGCGGCTCTGACCAGGGAACTGCGCCGGTCACGAAACGCCGGCCGCAACCTGAAGTCCCTGCAGTCCTTCGCGCACTGGGTCCAGGGCGCGGAGGCGATCGGCGACTACGACAGCCTGCTCGGCCGCGCCCACGCCGAGATCGCGAAGATCGAAGGCCGGCTCGCCCAGGGGGAGGCCGCCAAGCTCGAGCTCGTGGAGCGGGCCGAGGCCCTCGCCGACTCGGACAAGTGGAAGTCCGCCGGCGAGGTCATGGACGAGCTAATGCAGGAGTGGAAGTGCGCACCCTCGGCCGGCCGCGAGCATGACGAGACCCTGTGGGAGCGCTTCAACGAGGCGCGCCGCACCTTCTTCACCCGCCGTAGCGAGCACTTCGCCGAGCTCAAGAAGAGCCGCGCGCAGGTGCGCGAGGTCAAGGAGGCGCTGATCGTGCGAGCCGAGGAGCTGGCGCCGTCGACCGACTACGACGCTACCTTCGCGGCCATGCAGGAGCTGCTCGAGGAGTGGAAGCAGGCGGGCTCGGCCGGCCGCGACATCGACGACCAGCTGTGGGAGCGCTTCCACGCGGCGCGCGACCCGTTCTTCGAGCGCCGCAAGGCCCACTTCGCCGAGCAGCGCCGGCGGACGGACGACCGCCCGCGTCGGGGTGACGACCGCCCCCGCGGCCGCGGACCAGCCGGGCCGCGCCGTCGCGACGACCGCGGGCCGGACGGACCACCCACGGGACGTTCCCGCAGCGGCAAGCCCCCGGTGCTCCGCTCATCCCTGGCCGACCTCGTCGGCCCCCTCAAGGACCTCTTTCCGGCCGAACGCGAGAGCGACAAAACCGAGCCGGGTAAGAGCAGCCGAAAGCAAAAGACCGAGGACGACGGCTGAAGCCCACTTCCACCCAGATCCTTCTTCGCTCGCTCCGCTCGCTCATCAGGATGACACCAAGTGTCGTACTGCCGGACAGGCGGACCCTCCTCACCTCCCGGGTGGGCGGGTGGCACGTCTAGCCTCCAGCGTCTGGCGTCTTGCGTCCCGGGCGGGCGGGTGGGACCTTCTCACCTCCTTACTTTCTCACCTTCTCACTTCCTCTCTGATGTACCCTCCCACCATGACTACAAGGCACGTATCCGACGCCGGACTCCGGGTGTCTCACGAGCTGCTCGGTGCGGAGCTGGCGTCGCCGGCCCGGCGCCTGGCCGCGGTCGCGATCGACGGTGCGATCCTCCTCATCCCCAGCCTGCTCATCGCCATCCTGGTCGCCTGGGCGACCCTGGCGGTGCGCCAGCCCGCCGCGCTCCATGCCCTGACCGGCCTGATCGGCGGCCGCCTGACGACTCCCGAGCAGCAGCGGGCCGCGATGCGCGACCTGATTCCGCTGATGGTGGACTACCACATGCCGGGGACGCCGGCGGAGGTTGCGGTGGCGTACCACCAGGGTGACCTCGACCGCGCGGTCGAGGCGCTGCGCGGCCGGGACATCATGGTCGTGCTCAACGTGGAGGGTCAGCCTGTCGGCGGGTCGGACAAGCGTATCCGGATCGAGCTCGGCCGCCTCATGCCGCCCGCGGTGCGCCTGGCCTCGCTCTACGGCCTGGCCGCCCTCTACTTCTCCTGGTTCACCTCGCGCCGCTCTGGCGCCACCCTCGGTAAGCGCTGGCTCGGGATCCGCGTCGAGCGCATCGACGAGGGCCGGCTGGGCTTCGTGATGAGCTTCGAACGCTTCGTCGGCTACGCCCAGGTCCCGGCCTCCTTCTTCACCGCCCTGATCGACTTCTGGCGCGACCTCAACCGCCGCCTTCCCCACGACCGCCTGGCGGGCACGCTGGTGGTCCGGACCGGGAGCGACGAACCGGACTTACCCGCCGCCTGAAGCGCACGGCGGGACCGTGCCGGCCGGGCTCTCCGTCGCTGGGAGGGTGGCCGTCTCGCGTCTTCCGTCTCCCGTTTCCCGCTTGCCCTGGGTGGACAGGTGCCTCCGTTACTCCACCACTCCCTCACGAGCCTGGGTGGGCGGTCGTCTCCGTCTCCGAATGGTGCAGCGCTTTGTCGACACGCAAACCACTCTCCTGCAGGTGTTTCCGTCCCGGTCGCTGTTCTCATCCTTGACACCGAAGTTCCCCGAACCTAACTTGATGTAAGTCAAAGCAGATAGAGACATGAGGGATGCCGGGCCAGTCTCGGCTATGCGCTGACGGCCGCATGGTGCTCGCCGTTGACGCCGGACAGTTTGCCCCATAGCGGGGCGGTCGGCACGGTTGCAACGCCGCGCCGGTGTGGATGGCGGCAGGCCGAACCGGGAACGGTTCGGCTGCCGGCAAGGGAGGCGACATGAAACGCGCACTCGTTCTCGGTGGCGGCGGCGCTCGCGGCTCATTTCAGGTCGGGATGCTCCTCGAGCTGATCGGGCAGCAGGAGTTGGACTTCCAGATCATTCGGGGGGTCAGCGTCGGGGCGCTGAACGCGGCGTTCCTCGCCCAGGCGCCCGTGGGCGCTACCCCCAAGAAGTCGTTGGCCAACCTCAAGAAGCAGGTCGACAAGCTCCACAACCTGTGGACGAACGAGATCAAGGGCAACTTCAGCGTCTACGCAGAGCGCGCCGGGGGCTTCGCCGGCCTCGCCCTCGGCGCTGACAGCATCTACTCCGTCAAGCCTCTGCGAGAGCTGATCAAGAAGCACCTGTCGCTGCAGAAGCTGCGGAGCTCGGGGCGCGACTTTGCGGTCGGCACCGTCTCGCTCCTCTCCGGCGGGTACGAGGAGTGGACGCCGGCCAGCGCCGACTTCATCGAGAAGCTTGTCGCCTCCACCGCGATCCCCGTCATCTTCCCCTTCGTGAGGACCAAGACCGACGTCATGGTGGACGGCGGCGCCCGCAACATGACCCCGCTGTCGGCGGCGTTCCGCGCCAGGCCGGACGAGATCTACGTGCTGATGACCAGTCGTCTCATTCCAACCTCCGCCGGCAAGCTGCCCGACAGCGCCGTGCAGCAGCAGACCTACCAGAAGTGGGACGACAGCTGGCTCGGCACCAAGGTCAGTGGGATCGACGTACTCAAGCGCACACTCGACATCCTGGTTGACGAGATCTACCTGGACGACCTCCGCGGGGCGCTTGACTGGAACCAGATCGCCGGTCGCATCGACGCCCTGACTACGGCCGCAAAGGGGGTCAAGCTCCCGGCCGAGGTGAAGAAGCAGGTCACCGCTCTCGGCAAGACCGTCAGCGCCGTCAACAAGCGCCATGTGCCAATTCATGTCCTGGCGCCGCGGATCTGGTTCGGCACCGACAACAACTCGACCGTCTTCGACCCGGCGCTGATCGCCAACGCCATCGAACACGGCCACGACATCGGAAAGGACCCCAACCTGTGGGTGGTGCCGTGAGGCGCATGCGGACGGCACGGACGCCGAGCCGTGATGGGTGGTACCCGTGGCATTCGCAGACCCTGCACGGGGGCTGTCGTGATCGGCGTGATTGTCCCCGAAAGGAGGTAGGTCGACATGCCCATGTACACCTGGCTGCGCCCTCGCAGGGGTGACAGCAAGCAAGTTCTGAGTGAGAGACAGCGAGTGGCGGGCAAGCTGAGAGCGCTGCGCGAGGCGCTCGAGAAGCACATCCAGGACCAGCAGACCGAGGATGGTACCCCTGCCCCGACGGATAGCTCCAAGGTCCTTCGTCTCGCCACGTGGAACATCCGTGAGTTCGACTCGAATAGCTACGGTGAGCGGTTGTGGGAGTCCAAGTCGTACATCGCCGAGATTCTGTCGCACTTCGACCTGATCGCGGTGCAGGAAGTGCGCGAGGACCTCAAGGCTCTGGAGGACGTGATGCGCCTTCTCGGTCCTGGCTGGGGGCATCTGGCAACGGATGTCACGGCTGGGAGCGCAGGGAACCGTGAGCGGATGGTGTTTGTCTACAAC
>JAJDNH010000028.1 GCA_022340775.1 Acidobacteriota bacterium | reverse complement strand
CTCTCGAGCTGCCGATCGACAGACGTGTCGACCCGGCTCACGAAGAAGGACGCCACCGACGCCACCGAGCCCGGCTGCGGCGATCGGGCCAGCCCCTTGATGTATGCCACCGCCACGCTCTCGTAGTCCTGCATCGAGAACATCAGGGTCGCGTTGACGTTGATGCCGAGGCCGATCAGCGTCTCGATGGCAGGGATCCCGGCAGCGGTTGCCGGCACCTTGATCATCAGGTTGGGGCGGTCCACCCGGCTCCACAGCCGGCGGGCCGCCTCGACCGTGCCGTCGGCATCGTGGGCCAGGTGGGGCGAGACCTCGAGGCTGACGAAGCCGTCGACTCCGCGCGAGGCGTCGTACACCTCGCGCAGCACGTCGGCCGCCGAGCGGATGTCAGCAATCGCCAGCGCCTCGTACAACGCCTCGGTGCCGATCTCCGGATCGTCATCAAGCACGGAGCGGATGGCGTTGTCATAGCCGTTGCCGGTGCCGATCGCCTTGTCGAAGATGGACGGGTTGGAGGTCACGCCGCGAACGCCGTCCTCCCTGACCAGGCGGGCGAGCCCACCTTCCTCCAGCAGCCGCCTCTCGATGAAGTCGAGCCATACCGATTGCCCCTGCTCCTCGTACAGCTGCACCAACGGATTCATGCCGCCTCCTCAACATCCGCTCGCGTTTTCGTTGCCGAAGCCTCGCCGTTCGCCGCTCGGGAACTCCGCCTTCGGAGACTCCCACTCACGATGCTCACTTGACCAGCCGCCGCGCCGTCGCGACCACGTTCTCGACCGTGAACCCGAACCGCTGCATCAGCTCGCTGGCCGGGGCCGAGGCTCCGAAGTGGTCGATCCCGATCACCGCGCCACGGTCGCCAACGTAGTCGCGCCAGCCCCGGGTCACCCCGGCCTCGATCGCCAGTCGCGGCACCCCGGTCCCCAGCACCTCCGCACGGTAGGCGTCGTCCTGGAGGTCGAACAGCTCCCACGACGGGAGCGAGACGACCCGCGTTGGTGTGCCGGATTCCTCCAGCTCCCCTTTCGCCGCCACCGCCAGTTGCAGCTCCGAGCCGGAGGCCATCAGCACCACACGTGGTTGGCCACCGGATGCTTCGGCCAGCACGTAGCCACCCCTTGCAACGCCGGCGCCGGCCAGCTCGGCGGAGAACGGCAGCACGGGGAGCCCCTGGCGGGTGAGCACCAGGGCGACCGGCCCGTGCCAGTGCTCGACCGCGACCTTCCAGGCAGCGGCCGCTTCGTTACCGTCCCCGGGGCGGATCACGGTCAGCCCGGGGATCAGCCGCAACGCGGCGACGTGCTCGACCGGCTGATGGGTCGGCCCGTCCTCACCGACCCCGATCGAGTCGTGGGTGTAGACGTAGATGACCGGCAGCTCCATCAGGCAGGCGAGCCGGATCGCCGGCCGCATGTAGTCGGAGAAGACGAGGAACGTGGCCCCGTAGGGACGGATGCCGCCGTGCAGCGCCATCCCGTTCATCATCGCGCCCATCGCGTGCTCGCGAATGCCGAAGTGGAGGTTGCGCTCGCCCCACGCTCCGGCGTCGACGTCGCCCGACATTCCGAGATGGGTCTTGCACGACGGCGCCAGGTCGGCCGAGCCGCCGACCAGCTCCGGAAGCCGCTCGGCGATTGCGGTCAACGCCTTGCCGGAGGCAGCCCTCGTTGCCGGCTTCTCTCCGACCGCGTAGCTGGGAAGATCGTCGGCCCAGCCTTCGGGCAGGCCGCACTCGAGACGCCGCCGCCACTCGGAGGCCAGCTGCGGGTGCTCGCCCTCCCAGGCCGAGACCTCGGCGAGCCACGCCGACTGCAGCTCTTTGCCTGCAGCAACGCTCCGGAGCCCTCGCTGACGCGCCTCCTCGGGAACGAAGAAGGGCTCTTCGGTAGGCCACCCATAGGCGCGCTTGGCGGCCGCTATCTCGTCCTCGCCGAGCGGCGAGCCATGCGCCTTCGCGGTGTCCTGGGCGTGCGGCGCGCCGAACGCGATGTGGCTGCGGACCGCGATGAACGACGGCCGCTCCCGTTCGTCGCGCGCCGCCTCCATGGCAACGGCGAGCCGAGCCAGATCGTTGACGTCGTCGACACGCTGAACGTGCCAGCCGAGGGCCGCGAACCGACCTTCGACATCTTCTGAGAACGCGAGGTTCGTCGACCCCTCGATGGTGATGTGGTTGTTGTCCCAGATCCATACCAGCCTGCCGAGGCCGAGGTGACCCGCGAGCGATGCGGCTTCGTTGGAGATTCCCTCCATCAGGTCGCCGTCGGAGCACAACACCCAGGTCATGTGGTCGATGATCCGGTGGCCCGGCCGGTTGAAACGAGCCGCCAGGTGGGCCTCGGCGAGCGCCATTCCCAGCGACGCCGCACACCCCTGGCCGAGAGGCCCGGCGGTGGTCTCGACGCCCGGGGTGAGCCGCACCTCGGGATGGCCCGGCGTCCTCGACCCCCACTGGCGGAACTGGCGTAGCTCGTCGAGCTCGAGATCGTAGCCGCTCAGGTACAGAGTCGAGTACAGCAGCATCGAGGCGTGCCCGCACGACAGCACGAACCGGTCGCGGTCCGGCCACAGGGGATCGGCGGGGTTGTGGCGCAGGTACCTCGAGTACAGGAGCCAGGCTACCGGCGCCAACGCCATCGGCGTCCCGGGATGCCCGGAGTTGGCGCGCTGGACAGCGTCCATCGACAGCGTGCGGATGGTGTTGATGGCGAGAAGGTCGATGTCGTCAAAGCTCGGAACCACTGGGACCTCCGTGCGGGTACGCGTCCGAAGCGCGGCCAGCCTACCACGGACCGAATGCCGCCACCGCGGACCGAATCGATCAGGGGCCGCGGGCGCTCGGTGGTGCAGGATATGGTATGTATGGTGCAACGACACCTTGGACGGGGAGATCAACAATGAGACGAACACTCAAGGCGGGGATCCTGGCCGTTGCCATTGCCGGCGTCGCAGGCGCGGGCGTAACGAGCTTCGAGAAGAACCTCAAGCCCGACCCGGCGCGAGGCATGCAGGACGCGGTGATCCTGCTCGACAAGGGCACCATCGACGACACGTTCACCGACCGCCTGTCACGCGTAACCTACCTTCGGCGCATGAAGATCTTCACCCACAAGGGGATCGATGAATGGGGAACGGTCAAGCTGACGTTCGATCCACAGGTGGAGAACATCGGTCACGTCAAGGCTACCGTTTGGAACCCTGACGGCTCGGTCCACGAACTGGAGGACAAGGACGTCCACTTCAAGAAGGTCTCCAAGGAGTGGGGCCTCAAGCTGACCGAGATCAGCTTCGCTCTTCCTGGCCTGACGGAGGACTCGATCGTCGAGTACTCCTACTACCGCAGCTACAAGTGGCCGCAGCGCTTCTACATCTGGCACAGCCAATACCCCATCTACTGCCTGAGATCGGAGGTCACTTTCATCCCCTGGCCCGCGAACAGATGGGGCTTCATGGGTGCGAACATGCACGCGCGACCCCAGGTCGAGCGCGGCAGGCACGCCGGGAACGACACCGGGACGGCCGTCATGACCGACATCCCTGCCTTGCCCGAGGAGGAGTACTCCCCGGCCTACGGGAGTCGCGCGGAGTACGTCGGCTTCTACTACAGCGACAGCAACATCAAATACGACGACTTCTGGCTCGACTACGGCAAAGTCTACTTCCGGAGCAACCTGCATTCCGCAATGAAGAGTTGCTCGGCGACCAGGAAGATCGCAGCCTCGGAGCTGGCGGGGCTCTCGCCGGAGGAGAAGCTGAAGGCCGCCTACTACTACGTGATCAAGCACTTCACGCCGCTCGACGCGATGTCCAAGGCGGACCAAGCCAAGGTCGACAAACACTACTTCGAAAAGCTCGTCAAGGCCGATCACCCGGGGGAAATGGTCAAGCTCCCCTACCTCATGAACTCGCAGATGAACTGCGTGCTCGCCTCTCTCATCCACGCCGCGCTGGAGGGCGCCCAGGTCCGGTACGTCTTCTACTGCCCGTGGAACAAGCGGCTGTTCGCGAAGCCGATCCACACCTTCGCCCAGTTCGACGGCAGCATGCTCCAGGTCACCCTCAACGGTAAGGTCTACTGGCTCGCCCCGGCTACCAAGCTGCTGCCAGCAAACGAGACCCCGTACGGCGCTCGCGGCGTGCCGCTGCTGGTGCTGGGCCGCGACGGCGCCCGCTTCGAGAAGCTCGACCCCCGCCCCTCCTCAGAGGTCGTCACCGACATCAGCACCGACATCACCCTGGGAGAGGACCAGGTCCGGATCAAGCGTACTACCACCTACAACCCGTACAAGAGCTTCGCTCTGCGCACGGAGCTCGAGTACTACACCGACGACGAAATCGCCGACGTCCTCAAGGAACGGCTCAAGGACGCTTTCGGCAGTGATGCTCAACTCGAGTCACAACACGTCCAGAACCTCAAGGACCCGGCGAAACCCCTTGTGATTCAAGAGGAGTTCACGCTGCCCTTCGACCTCGATGACGAGGCCGAAACGATCCTCTTCAGGCTGGTCGGCCTGTCCTCGCGCACGACCAACCCGTTCAACGCCCAGAAGCGGTACGCCAACATCTTCTTCCCCTACTGCTATCAGAAGAAACAGCACGTCGTCTACCACCTGCCGGAGAACCTGACGGTGGGTTCGGTGCCGGCGCCCGAGCACGCGCACGCCCTCGCCCTGACCTTCCGCACACAAGCAACGAAGATCGATGATCACACCTTCAGCGTCACGACCTTCGAGGAGCTGCGGAGGAACATGTACGCGGCTGCGGCACACTCCGAGCTGAAGCGGGTCTACGACCGCATCATCGCACTGTCGAACCCAACCGTGGTCCTGAAGGCGGCCGAGTGATGCGCCTCAGGACGCTGGCCGTCCTGGCGACGTTTCTCCTCGGGACCGGCCCGGTCCTGGCCAGGGTCTCGGTACCGGGCTGGGTGACCCAGCAGGCAGCCGTCAAGCCCCTCGCCGAGAGTGTGGACGCTCCCGCCAGCCTGCTGTACGGTCACATCGACGTGTCCCGAGACGGCTCCTTGATCGTCCTCCGGCAACGCCTCGTGTACCGCATCCTGACCACCGAGGGACTCTCCTGGGGCCAACTCCTCGTCCTGTACGACGCCAACTCGTCGGTCAAGCATGTCCAGGGATGGCGACTCAGCAGCGACGGAGCGCCGCTAGAGGAGCTCGAGCGCGACCACATCAAGCGGGTCGCCGCCAACCTCCACTTTGCCGACGACAGCCGACAGCTCGTTGCAACGTTCAGGAACGTCGAGAAGGGCGACATCGTGGCCTTCGAGTATGAGGCCCGACGATCGTCGTTCTTCGACGACCTCTACCTGCCCCTCGGCCAGTCGATCGAGGTGGTTCACGAGGAGGTGTCGGTCCCCGACGGTGTGCGAGCCGCCGTGCTCAACGATCCCCAGGGACGGGTCAAGCGACAGGGAAACACCTATCTTCTCGAGCACCAGCCGGTGTACCGTTCCGAACCCCACATGCCGCCGGCCGCGGACCGTTCGCCCACGTTGGCCCTGTCCTTCAGCCCGGCGGGAAGCTCCTGGAGCTCCTTCGCGCGCCGCTACTGGAACCTGACCAGCAAGGCTCTGACGATGGACCCGTCCTCACTGGCCCGGGCCGACAAGCTGGTGCCGTTCACAACTGCGCAGCAGTACATACGTGATGTGATCCACTTCGCAGCCGCCGACGTGAGCTACGTCGACATCGAGCTCGGAGACGGTGGCTACATCCCCAGAGGCTGCGGATTCGTTCTCGACCGCCGCTACGGCGACTGCAAGGACAAGGTGTTTCTCGCCGCCGCCTTGCTCCGGGCCCACGGCATCACGGCCTACCCGGTTCTGGCCAAACCGCGCGAGTTCGGGCGGGTGGTTCCTGAGTTCGTCGGGAACCAGTTCAACCACGCAGTGCTCGCAGTGCAGCTCGACATCGGCACCGGGGCGCTCGCCAACACCGAGATCGACGGCCACCCGTACCTGCTCGCAGACGTCACCGACCGCATTACACAGCCGCCGTTTCTGCCCGCGAGCCTCGAGGGAACGCGGGGGCTTCTGGCACGTGAGGATGGCGGTCAGCTCATCACCCTGCCGTCGTCCTCAGCGGCGGACAACGTGACACGCTACGAAATCGAGGCGGCGCTGCGTTCGGACGGCTCGGCAGCCGCCGAGATCACCGAGGTCAAGGCCGGGTTGCCCGCCTTCTCCGAGCTGTCCTTCCGCGAGGATCTGACCCAGTCGGACGAGGCCGAGAAGTACCGAAGCTGGATTCAACGGGTGATCCCCGGGGCGGTCCTGTCGGCGCACACGTTTTCGCGCCAGCAGGCCGATGTGCGAACCAGCTACTCCGTGACGATGCCGCGCTACACGCTCCGCACCACCGACGGCCTGTACGTGCTTCCAGATCCGATGGCGGCAAACAAGAAGAACCCATTCCGGCGGCACACGCGCCGCTGGGGCCTCCGTTTCAGCTACCGAAGCACCATGCTGGCGCGAATCCACTGGACATGGCCGGCGGAAGCCAAGCTGGTGAGCGTCCCCGACAATGCCAGCATGTCGACACCGTACTTCGAGTGCCATCGGCAGTCAAAACGCGAGGGTCGTGGCGTCAGCTTCGAGTACAGGGTGATCTGGAAGGTCACCAACGTGCCTGCAGGTGACTACGTCGCATTCAGAAAGGCTTACCGGGGCTACCTCAGGCTCCTGACGGCCACATTTGTCATCGGTAGCAGCGCCCAACCGCCGTTGCCGGGGAGGTGAGGGCGGCCCCGTTATGCTTTAGGGTGCGCCTTGCGGTAGACGTCCATCAGGTGAGCGAGATCGAGGTGAGTGTAGATCTGGGTGGTGGCGAGGGATGCGTGGCCGAGCAGCTCCTGGATCGCGCGCAGATCCATGCCGGCCTCGAGCAGGTGGGTCGCGAAGGCGTGGCGCAGGGCGTGTGGGTGGAGCCGGTTGAGGTCGGCGGTACGGAGCACCGCGGCGTCCACGATGCGCCGCACGGAGCGATCGGTGAGACGGCCACCCCGCTGATTGACCAGCAGAGGTTCCCCGTGGTCGCCGGCCCGCCGCCGCCACTCGGCGCGCAACGGCAGGTAGGCGGTGATGGCGTCCGCCGCCTTGCGGCCGAACGGCACCACGCGCTCCTTGCGCCCCTTGCCGCGCACCCGCAACAGCCTCTGAGACAGCTTGAGATCGTCGAGGTCGATGCCGACGAGCTCCCCGACCCGCAGGCCGGCCCCGTACAGCAGCTCCAGCACAACGCGGTCCCGCCGCCCGGCCGGCGTATCCGGGATGGCGTCCAACAGGTCCGATACCGCTGCCGCCGTCACGCTCGCCGGCAGCCGGCGCTCGACCCGGGGGTGAGGCACGATCTCCGCCGGGTTGGCCGCGATCAGCCCTTCACCGGTAAGAACCCGGAAGTAGGTGCGCAGGGCAGCGAGAGCACGCTGCACCGAGCGTGGAGCCAGCCGGCGAGAGTGCAGATGGGCCAGGTAGGAGCGAATATCCACCGGCGTCACCTCGACCGCACCCGCCCGGCCCAGCTCCTGGCCCGCGAAGGCGACGAACGAGGAGAGCTCCCGCCGGTACGCGGCAAGCGTCCGCGGCGCCAGGTTGCGCTCCCATTCCAGCTGCTCGAGGAACACATCCGCATGCCACGGATCGGGGGCACTTCGGCTCACGGGACCAGTCTAGCTGACGCTACCGCCCGATCCCGCGTGCGAGCCGGAAGTAGATCGAACGGCGGCGGGGACGAGCGACGCCGCGTGCGAGCAGGGACAGGCGCAGGGTAGTGATCACCGGACGAGCGGCCCGGGAGTGATGGCGGCTGACGTACCGGATCAGGTTGGTGAAGTAGGCGGTCAGGAACGCCTCGTCCCCTATCGCCGGCACACTCGACCCGCCGATGTGGAGTGCCGTCGCCTCTGGAACCACGACGAAACCCTGCCGTACGGGCAGCTCGCCCCTCTGCAGCCCACGTTGCAGGCGGCGACACAGGTCGACGTCCTCCCACCAGGCGGGGGCGTACTCCTCGTCAAAGCCGCCGAGAGCCTCCCAGATTGAGCGCCTGATGAGCCAGCAGGAGGCGGCTGGCTGCGCGACCACCGTCACCTCCGTGGGAGGCTTGGGAAACGCCGGCGCGCCGGACAGGCCGAGCGCGAGCCGTGCGGCTCCCGGCAGATGGCGCAACTGCCAGCGGTACTGCAGCCCGCCGTCCGGCTCCATCAACAGCGGCACGGCGCCGGCGACCTCGGGCCGCCGGTCGAGAAGGCCGGCAAGCCGGTCCAGGCATCCCGACGTGAGCTCGGCATCGGGGTTGAGGATCAGGAGGTACGCCGCATCGATGCCGGCCGCACCCTCGTTGGCCGCGTGGGCAAAGGACCGGTTTTCGTCGAGAGACACGACGGTGACCTCGGGAAAGGCCTCGGCCAGTGGCTTCTCGCCGCCATCGCCGGACCCGGAGTCGACCAGCAGGGTGCGTTGCAGCCGCCGGCCACCGTGCTCCCGAAGCGAGGCCAGGCATCGCGCAACCTCTTCGCCGCCCCGATAGCGAACGACCACCACACCTACCGAGCTATTCATGCCCCGCTCTAACCCCTGCCGGCGAGCGCCCACGCCGCCTTGGCAGCCGCCCACAAGAATCGGCCGCGGGGCGCCTGGGGCAGCCGAGGAAGGATGGCCACCAGCGGCTCGGCAACCCGGCCCCAGCGCCAGCCATCGCGGTCGGCAGCGAGCGCGGAACGGAACCTCAGCTGCTGGCGCTCGGCCAGGGCGAGCTCGATCGCCGCAGCCGTCTGCCGCGGCTCGCGCGGGGGCACGACCGCCCCCCACCCCCGCTCACGCACGAGGTCGGCTACCGCTCCACCCTCGGTGAGCAGCATCGGCACCCCCGCCCACACCCCGTCGAGCGCCCGCGTGCGGAACGACAGCTCGGCCTCCTCACCCGGTAGGTGGAGGACCGCCAGCAGGCTGGTCCGGTTCAGGATCCGATGCCGTTCGTGGTAGGGAACCCAGCGCTCGAGGCCGACGACCTGCGGCGGCTCGAGGCCGTGGCGGGTCGACAGCGCAGCCAGCATGACATCGTCGATCGTGGGGCTCTCCGCACCCGGGCGGCGTCCCGTCGGCACCACCACGCTCACCGGAGCACTTCCGAGCCGGGCGCGCGCCGCGAGCAGCGTCTCGAGGTCGAGCCACGGCCAGACGCCTCCCCACCACAGGACGACCGCCCAGTTGGGGGGCACGCCCGGAATCTCATCTCGATCGGCCGCAGGATCGCTCTCCGGCACGCCGAACGGAACCTGGAGCACAGGCACCTCGGATCGCCCCGCCGCGTCGAGCCGCCGCCGCCACCACCTCTCCTGCGCGCTGCCAGCGGCGAGCACCGCGTCCGCCCGTCCCAGCGCGAGCTGGAGGCTGGCCCGTGCGGTCCGGCGGCGCCGGTCCACCCGCCGGGAGCTTGGCATCGCCGCAAGCTCCGCCAACAGCGGTGTCGCGCCGTCAACGACCAGCCGCTTTCCGGCGCCGAGCGGGCGCGGCCTGACCACCCAGGGCGGCGCAACGACCGCCTCGGCCCAACGCCAGCTCGGCCGCCGGACCACCGACGGACCGCGCCCGCTCGGGGATCGCGAGCCTTCGGCGGCCGCCACCCGCACCTCGTGGCCGGCTGCCGCGAGGACACAAGCGAGCTCCCAAGCCCGCAACGCGGACCCCGCCATGACTGGCCCGACACGGTCGTCGGTCATCACCAGGACCCTCACTCACGACCTCCCGGCAGCCGCGCCAGCCGCCGCCCGGCGCTGCGCCGGGCCCAGCCACGAGCCGCCAACACAGGCAACGTCGCCAGCACCGCCGGCGCGACGAGGACCGTACGTCGGTTGGAGCGCACTAACGCCCGCGCGGCCCGCAGCTCGCCCCGCAGCAGGCGCGGCAGCACCCGGAACAGCGCCGCCGGCGTCAGGTTGGCGGCCAGGGCATACCACCGGTTGGCGAGCACCCACCACGGGTGCCGCCACCTGAAACGCGCTCCCGACTGCGACCCGACGTGGCTGCAGAGGGCGCCCGGCACCCAGGATGCCCGCCACCCGAGCCTCGACAATCGCAACCCGAGATCCACATCATCATGGTAGCTGCCGACGGCCGGATCGAGCACCCCCCCGCCGGCCAACTCCACCTCGGCCAAGGCACTACCGCGCAGCAGGCAGGCCGTGCCGGACACCGCCAGCCGCGGCCGCGGATCAGCCGGCTCGGGCTGCGCGGGCCGGCCCCGATCCACCTGCACGGGCAGGCCGAAGGGGTCGAGAGTGATGCCCCTGCCGTCGATGCGGCCGAGGGTGTCCAGCACCGTTCCCTGAACCGCAGCCAGCCTTCCATCGTCCAGCTGGGCCGCTTCCAGGGCGCCGAGCCAGCCGGGTTCGGGCACTGCGTCGTCATTGAGGAGCGCCACCGCCGGCCACGGCCTCGACAGGCTTGCCAGGCCGGCGTTGACGGCAGCGGCAAAGCCGAGCCTGCGCTCCGACCGCACCGCGGTGACCCATGCGGGCAGCCGGCGGCCGGCGGCCGCACCCGAAAGCACAACCACGGTCGGCTCCGGGCCCGGCTCGAGCGAGGCCACGGCCCCGAGACAGCTGTCGAGGCTCGCGGTCCCGAGGCTCGGAATCACCAGCGCCGGCCGTGTCACGGCCCCACCTCGACCCGATCGAGCAGCACCTCGGTTCCCGGCGGCCCCTCCCACTCCAGGCGTAGCCGTCCCCGACCCAGCGAAGGCGGCTCAGGCAGGCCGACGCTCTGCCACCCTTGGCCGGAGACCGTTACCGAAAGTGGGGTCTCGCCCTTCCATGTCGCCAACAGAGCTCCCTCCCCAGGGCCGACCAGGCGAACACGGGCCACCAGCGGGCGTCCGAGAGGCGGGTCCCAGGGAGCGACGACCTGCTGCCCGGGGCCGAGGCGCCACGAGATCGGGTGCGCCGCCCTGAAGAAGCTGCCCGGGGGCGGTTCAGCCACGCCGGCAAGGTGACGCACCTGTGGATCCTCGAGGTCGACGCGCGCTTCCGGAACGCCTCGGATCCAGGCCACGGTGGCGACCACTGCAAACAGCGTGACGGCTACGGCACCGGCGCGCGGCCTCGCCCGCCACCACGCCGCTATCACCAACAGCATCACCGGCACGACGACCGCGGCGGACGACGGGCGCAGGAGCGTCGGAAAGACCCGCCGGGCGTTGGCACCGAGCGCCCGCGCCAGCCCGTCGGCGAGCCACCACCCGCCGTCACCGGGGTTGAACCACCACAGCGGCCGGGTGACGGCCACCCACGCCGCCACCACGGCCCACGGCAGTGCCAAGCGCACCAGGCGACGTCCGCGTACCGTGCTCATCACCTGCGCCAGCGCCAGCACGATCAGGGGCAGCAGCGGCACGAGGTAGCGGGCGGGCGGCGAGCCGCCGCCGTACCACTCTCCCCGGGGAAGGAGTGCCGCTACGGTGAGGCCAGCACCGACCAGCAGTGCCCGCTCTCCGGCCCCGCCGCGGCGCCACACCGACGTCATCCCGGCGAGGGCCACCAGCCACAGAGGTGCCGAGAACGCGAGACCGCCCGCGGCGTCCCACGCCAGCCCCCAGGCGGCCTTCAGCGGCGCCCCAGCCGTCGGCGGCAGCAGCTCGGCCAGGCGGTGGCGACCGAGCGGCCCACCAAGCGTAACCGTGACCAACAGGACCGCCGCCACGAGCAGCACTGCTGCCGCCACCAGCGGCAGCCACCGGCGCCGACGGAGCACGGCAACCAGGGCCACCGGCCCAGTGACCAGGAGCAGACGGACCTTGACCAGAAGCGAAACCACCGTCACCCCGACGGCGGACACTGCAGAGGGTCTTGCAGCCGCCGCCAGGACCAGAGCGACGGCCGCCATGCCGAGCGCCGCCGGCCACAGCTGGGTCGCGAACGTCACCGCCGGGTAGCTGGCGAGAACCAGGCCCCAGGCCAGCCACACGGCTCGCTCCTTTGCACCCAGCTCGCGGGCCCTGCGCGCAGCGACCGCGGCGGCCGCAGCGACCAGCAGGGCCGTGACCAGCAACGTCCCCGTCCAGCCGAGCAGCACGAAGGCTGGGAGCATCAGGATCGCGAGGACCGGCGAGTGGATCAGCCGTTTGCCCTCTCGCAGGTACATCGCCTCCGATGGAACCCGCCGGTCGATGTTGTTGGTGATGTCGAAGTCGTGGTCGGCGACCATGCTCTCGGCCAGCTTCAGGTTGTAGACCTCGTCACCAGCGGGTCCACGTAGCAGCGGCTGCGCCAGCGCCAACGGCGCCAGGAACGCCAGCCCCGCGACCAGCCGTCGGCGGCTCAGCAGAGGCCAGGCAAGAGTGACAGCCGCCAGAAACACACCCAGGGCGAGGTCCGGTGCCTCACGAAAGGCCGGCCGGGCCAGCGGTGCGATGCCGGAGCCGGCAGCCAGCAACGCGGCGATCGCTACCGCCAGGCCGAGCTCGAACGCCCTCTCGCGACCGTGCCGTACCACACCGGCCAGCGCCAGCAGCAGCAGCGCCCCGCCGATCAGCCCGGCAAACCTGGTGCGCCGCCGCCGCCAGCGTTGTGCGCTCTCGAAACGGAGGACAGAGGGTGCTCGTGCACGCACGGTGATCGAGTGGGATACCGCCTGACGGCTGACGCCACGAACCGCCATGCTGACCCCTCGGCCACGGCCGCCGAGCATGGCCAGAGGGTGCCTCGCCGGGGCAGCGGCAACCGACGCGTCGCGACCGGTCAGGAGCGCCCCGTGATGGGTGTCGGCGGCCTCGACGAGGGCACGCCCGGGTGGCAACGCCTGGTTTTCACTCTCGGCCATGACCACCCATCCCCCGCTCGCCGGCTTCGGCAGGCGCAGCTCCTGTCCGGCCGCGAGATGGTGGTCGACCCCCTCGACCGGGACCGTCCACACCAGTCCTGCAACCGGCAGCAACCAGGCCAGTCGTGCCAGGCGCCATCGGGTCAAGGACAGCAACGTCGCCACCGCCCAGCCGCCGGTGAGCAGGGCCACCGTGCCGACCAGTGGCGCAACAACACCCCACGGGGCCGACAAGAGCAAGACCAGAGACGCACCGACAGTCCACGGCAGGGTCGCCGTCTGCAGCCGCGGCGCCAGCGACGCCGCCGCCGGCAACGCCGCCAGCCACAGCGACGACGCTGCCGCACCCGCCCACGGCCCGGCCCCCATCACGGGCATCGCAAGCAGGCCGATCGCCAGCAGGTCGCGGCTCTCGCCAGCCACCGGACCTCGGGCGCTCAGCGCGAGCACGGCGAGCGGCAGCAGGAACGGCAAGGCGGTCGCCGCCAGCGGCAGCGCGGCCATAACCCCCTCCCACCGCCAGGCACCGACCAGCTCCAGCCCGGCGGGCAGCCGCCACCACGCGATCAGGAGGGCTGGCACGGCCAGGGCGAGCGGCGCCGGCGAGCGGCGCCGGCGAGCGGCCGCCACCAACGCCCCGGCGCTTACCGCCAGCCCGGCCGGTGGCAGCAGCGCCGCCGCGGCTCCGGCAGAGGCCGCCAGCCACGGGCGGCCGCGGGCCAGGGCCAACAGCACCGCCGAAACCAGCAGCGGCAGCAGCCAGGCGACGGTGTGGGCCGATCCCACGCTCACGCCCAACGCAAGCGACGCTGCCGCCGCGATCACGGGGCTCGCCGAGCGGGCCAGAAGCGCGGCAACCAGCGTCGCGGCCGCGATCACCGCCGCCGCCTTCAACGGCCACCGGCCGGCTCCCACGACCCCGGTGGCGACGACGGTGCCCACGACCGTGCCGACGACGGTCGCCAACCGTCGTTGCACCGCCTCGTTCGCCCGCGGCCACAGGCCGCACAGGTTGAGGGCGACAGCGGCAAGAGCGGCGGCCAGGCCCACGATGACGCGGTGGGTGGCCGGCTCCGCCAGCGTCCAACCGACGGCGCCCCCCAGCAGCAGCAGCTCGGCGAGGCGTCCGAGGAGGCCGCCGCGCGAGCCCGCCACGGCTCGCGCCAAGCCGACGCCAACCAGGGCCACTACCGCCGCTGCCGCCGCCTCGACTCCGTCCACCCTGCCCATGCGAGCGAGTGCCACTGCCAGGGTCGCCCACGCAGCGGGCGCAGCCCATAAGGAGACTCGAGGGCCCATGGGCGAAGTATACCGACCATCACCAGGCCGAGCCGCAAAATCAGCCGCGTGGTCGGCAGCACGCCATGTGAACCTTTTCGTCCCCTCGCGCGTAGAAGTCAGCAGGACCATGAGAGGAGGTCGCTCGACGGCCATGGCCAACGGCTCCCTATCCGCAAGCCCCGCCCCGCAGGAGACGGTGCGCCACATTCTTCGCGAGCTCGACAAGCTCGATCCTCCCACGGCACGCTACCTGGCGGCCCTGGCCTTCGTGCTGTCGCGCGTTGCCGACGCCGATCACGAGATCTGCGAGGCCGAGGTACGACGCATCGAGGCGATTCTCGGCGAGGAGGGCCGGCTCCCTTGCGAGCAGACCATGCTGGTAGCCGAGATCGCAAAGCACCGTCTCGAGCTCGCCGACTGCTGGGTCCAGTACCGCGAAAGCCGCGACCTTCGGCCGCTGCTCGACGACGAGCGCCGTGCCCGCCTGTTGCGCTGCCTGTACGCCGTCGCCGAGGCGGACGGAAAGCTGGCCCCGGAAGAGATTGGAGAGATCCGGCAGATCGCCACCGAGCTCGGCTTCGCCGGTCCCGAGTTGCCCACTCTCCAACCCGCCACTACCTAGCCCGGGCCTGGAGCATCCGGACGCAATCTACCGCGACCGGCAATACGTGAGCTCTCACCACCGTATCGCGCACTATAGCCGCGTGACGGCTAGAATGTGGCCGTGGGGATTCGTCTCGGCCTCGACGCGCGCAAGCTCACCGACTACGGCATCGGCACCTACCTCCGCCAGCTGGTCGTGGGGCTCGCACAGCGCAGCGACATCGAGCTCACCCTGGTCGTGCGCTCGGGACACGAGGAGCGTGCCCAGCTCCTGGCACCCGAAGCCCGGATCGTGTCGACCTCGGCGCCCGGCTACAGCTTCGCCGAGCACATCGCCGTGCCGGCTTCCCTGTGGCGCGAGAAGGTCGACCTCGTGCACGTGCCTCACTACGTGGTTCCGGTTCTCCTCACCCACCCTGTGGTGGTGACCGTCCACGACATGATCCAGCTGTTCTACCCGCCCGCTAAGAGGCGGACGCTGGCCCTGCTGTACCTGCGAACGATGCTACGACTCGCGATCAGGCGAGCCCGCAGGGTGATCACGGTGTCCCGCGCCGCGCGCACCGATCTCGCGCAGCTTCTGGGCACCGATCCGGGTCGCTTCTCGGTCGTGCTGAACGGGGTCGATCCCGGCCTTGCCGAGCGTCCGCCGAGGGAAGAGCTCGAGGAGCTGCGCACCCTGCACGCCCTACGGCCGCCTCTGATCCTGGTCGTCGGCAGTGACAAGCCGCACAAGAACATCGAGATGGTACTGCGCGCGTTCCACTTGGCGGTCCGCCGCCACCGTATTCCCGGCCAGCTCGTCCTGGTCGGCGGCCCGGGCATCGGCTCCCGTCTGGCCGAGCGGGCCCAGCGCCTGGGGCTGGGCGACCGGGTACGCCTTCTCGGCCGTGTGTCACAGCGCGACCTCGCCGGCCTCTACCACCTGTCATCGGTGCTCCTGCACGTGGCCCTGTACGAGGGGTTCGGCCTGCCGGTGTTGGAGGCGATGCGGGCCGAGCTCCCGGTAATCACCTCAAACCTCGGTGCCATGCGTGAGCTTGGCGAGGGCGCTGCGCGGCTCGTCAACCCGCTGGACGTCTATGAGATCGCCGCGGCTTTGGAGCAGGTCCTGGTCGACGACCCGCTGCGACAGCGCATGGTCGCCGCGGGCCGGCGCAAGGCGGACAAGCTGGCGTGGGACTCGACGGTCGAGGCCACGGTCGCCATCTACCGGCAGGCGCTGGCCTGATGGAGCAGATGTGTCAGTATCGTGACCCATCACGGTGCCACCGGCGCCGGACGAGGGGAAAGGCAGAGACGTGAAGGTCGCACTGGTTCATGACTGGCTGACCGGCATGCGCGGCGGCGAGTGGGTGCTACAGGAGATCGCCTCGCTGTTCCCAGGTGCCGAGATCTTCACTCTGGTCCACCGGCGCGGAAGCGTCTCGCCGGAGCTCGAGTCCCACACCGTTCACCGTTCGTGGCTGCAGATGCTGTCCTTTGGCGGCCGGTGCTGGCGCCACTTGCTCCCACTGATGCCGGCGGCCGTAGAGTCGTTCACCTTCCCCAACGCCGACCTCGTGATCTCCACCAGCCACGCGGTCGCCAAGGGCGTTATCCCGCCCCCGGGCGCCTTTCACCTCAGCTACATCCACACCCCGATGCGCTACGCGTGGGATCAGCGCGAGGCCTACCTCGCCCGGTACCCGGCGCCGCTGCGGCCGTTCATCCAGATGGAGTTGGCGCGCCTGCGGCAGTGGGACATGGTGTCATCGGCTCGCGTCGATCGCATGATCGCCAACTCCCGGCTCGTGGCATGGCGCATCCGTCACTACTGGAACCGAAACGCCGAGATCCTGCCACCGCCGGTCGACACCGACTTCTTCACCCCGGGTGGCGAACGCGGCGATCGTCTCCTGATGGTGGCGGCTCTCGTTCCGTATAAGCGGGTAGATATGGCGATGGCGGTGGCACAGCGGCTCGGACGCCGGCTCGACGTGGTTGGAACCGGCCCACTGCGAGGAAGGCTCCAGAGAGCGGCCCGCGGCAACACGACCTTTCTGGGATGGCTGGGGCGGGAGCAGCTGCGCGAAGCCTACCGGCGTGCCGCCGCACTGATCGTTCCCAACATCGAGGACTTCGGCATGGTCACGGTCGAGGCGCTGGCCTGTGGAACGCCGGTCATCGGGCTGCACGCGTCCGGCACCGAGGACATCGTCCGGCCCGGCTGCGAGGGTGAACTGGCGACCGAGCCCACCGTCGAGGCGCTGGCCGAAGCCGCCACCGCCGTCCTCGATCGCAGCTGGGACGAGGAGCAGCTTCGCCACCGCTCCCTCTGCTTCTCGCGCTCGCAGTTCCTGCTCCGCTTCCGGTTTCTGGTCGACCGTCTCGGGTTCACCGCATGATCTCGCGCCGTCGCCAGATTCAGGTCGTGCTGCAGCTGGTGGGAGACGTCCTGGCCACCGCGGCGGCGCTGCTGGCGGCGTACTGGTTGCGCTTCGACATCGAGATCTCCCCGGTCACCAAGGGCGTGCCGCCGTTAGCGCCGTACCTATTCCTGATCCCGGTGACTATGGTGCTGTGGCCGCTGGTCTTCTACTTCCAGGGACTGTATCAGAGGCCGCGCGCACGCTCCCGCTTCGACGAGGCGGTGCGAGTGGTGGTCGCGATCGCACTGGCCACCGCGCTGCTCACCGCCGGGCTCACCTTCTACCGCGACTTCTCCTACTCGCGGCTGGTGCTCGCCACCTTCGCGGTCGTTGATGTGCTCGCGGTGATCGGGACCCGGTGGGTGATCGCCATCGTCCTCAAGCGGATCCGCCGCTCCGGCGGTAACCTCCAGCATGTTCTCGTCGTCGGCGCCGGCGAGCTGGGGCGACAGGTCGTGGAGCGTCTCGAGCACCACCGCGAGTACGGGTTTCGCGTCGTCGGCTTTCTCGATGACGACCCCGGCAAGCAGCAGAGAAGCATCGTGGGTGTACCGGTACTCGGAACCTCGCACGATCTCGAGGAGGTCGTACGCTCGAACAGCATCGACCAGGTCGTGCTGGCCCTGCCGCTGGCGGCGCACCACCGGACTGCACAGCTGATCCGGCGCTGCGGACAGCTCCTGGTCGAGATCAAGGTCGTTCCCGATCTCATGCAGTACTACGTGCTGCGCGCCGGGATCGAGGATCTGGACGGCCTCCCCATGATCAACCTCACCCAGATGCCTCTCGAGGGCTGGAACCGGATCGTCAAACGCTCGGTCGACCTCCTCGGCGCGGCCGCCATGCTGCTGGCAACCTGCTGGCTGTTCCCGATCATCGCCTGGCTGATCCGCCGCGAGGACGGCGGCCCGGCCGTCTACTCTCAGGTACGTACGGGCCTCGACGGGCGCTCGTTCCAGCTCTACAAGTTCCGCTCCATGTGTGTCGATGCCGAAAGCGATGGCCGGCCGCAGTGGACACGCAACCACGACCCCCGCGTCACCGGCATCGGGGCGTTCCTGCGCCGCACCAACCTCGACGAGCTGCCCCAGCTGCTCAACGTTCTGACGGGCGACATGTCGCTGGTCGGGCCGCGGCCGGAGCGGCCGGAGTTTGTCGAGCGCTTCCGCGCCCGGTACCCGGAGTACATGGCTCGCCATCGGGTCCGTGCAGGGCTCACCGGCTGGGCCCAGGTCAACGGGCTGCGCGGCGACACTTCAATCCGCCAGCGCATGGCTCACGACCTCTACTACATCGAGAACTGGAGCCTGGCCCTGGACCTTCGGATCCTGTGGCTGACGGCGCGCGGGGTGCTCGCCGCCAGGCAGCCGACCGCCGACAGCAAGGCAAGAGCGAGAAAACGAGCGTAGCCCGGATCGTTCATCCGCAGCCGGTCGTTGGAGTAGCTGGCTGCCCCGCTACTCGCGAACCATCGCCACCTCCTGGAGCAGGTGGCGCCAGGCGGAGATCGAGGGCCCCCAGCGCAGCTTGGAGCTGCGCTCGACCGCCCGTCTCCTGAGACTGTCGGCAACCACCGGCTCGAGAGCTCGGCTGATCGCCGCGGCCAGCGCCCTCGGTTCCCCCGCCGGAACGTGCAGGGCGGCTCCGCCGGCGACCTCGACGAGGGCCGGGACGTCGGTCGCCACCGCCGGGGTGCCGCAGCAGATGGCCTCCGCTAGCGGCAGCCCAAACCCCTCTCCCTCGGAGGCCAAGACAAACACCTCCGCGTGGCGCAGGAGGTCGCGCGCGTCGTCGCTGCTCACGTACCCAGGCAGGTGAACGTGGCGCCGCCGATCCGGGTCTGCGAGCCGCATCTCGTCCGCCGTCCTTCCCCACCCCGGAGCGCCGGCGAGCACAAGGTCAGGCGGCTCCTCACTCCGCTCATGAATCAGCTCCCACGCGGCCACCAGGGTGCCGATCCCCTTGCGCGGCTCGAGGGTGCCGAGATGCAAGATGTACGGACGTCCGCCGGTGAAACGCCGGCGCAGCTCCGCTCCAACATCCTCAGGCGGCGGCGGCCCGAACCTCTCGTCGACCCCATTCGGGATCACCCTGACTCGGCCGCGCAGCCAGGAGAAGGTCGCCTCCAGCTCCGCCGCCGTGGCGGCGGAAACCGCGACCACCGCTGCTGCCCGCTCCAGCGACTCCTCGACGTACGCGTTGAAGCAGAATCGGTTGGCCATGGTGTGCCGGCCGGGAAGGGTGCGGGGTGTGAGATCGTGAACGACCGCGACCGCGGGCACCGGACAGCCGCGGGGAACGACTGCCAGGGCACCAACGAACACGTCGGAGGCGACGGCCTCGAGGCGGGCCGGCAGCACGCTGTTCAGCCACAGGGTCCCCGGCACCCGCAGGCGCGGTGGCGGCAGCATGTCGACGCCGGGCACGGCCAGCTCCGGCGGCAGGTCGATGGCGCGCGATGCCGCCAAGATGATCCGCCAGCCTGCGGTGGCCGCCAGGCCCCCCATGACGGCCGTGGTCCAAGCGCCGACCCCGGTCCTCGGGCCGACAAGAGCGCGCGCGTCACACGCGATATTCATCGGCGCCGTCCGTCTCGAGCCCGGCCGCCTGGCGAAGCACCTGCGCAGTTGCCGCGGCGGCCTGGTCCCACGAGAAGCGGGCCGCACGCTCCCGCCCCATGCGTACCAGCCGCTGCCGATGCTCGGCGTCGGCAACCAGCGACGACACCGCAGAGGCGATTCCGTGTGCGCTCTCCGGATCGACATACACGGCCGCCGGACCCGCCACCTCGGGCATCGCGGAGCGCCCGGAGGTGATGACAGGCGTACCGCAGGCCATCGCCTCCAGGATCGGCAGCCCGAAGCCCTCCAGCCAGGAGGGGAAGAGGAGCGCGTCGGCGGCGCGGTACAGGGCAGGAAGGTAGGTCCGGTCAACGTAATCGAGATGCCGGATGCGCGCGCGCACCGGCGAGCTCTCGAGCTCGGCGCGAATCGCCTCCGTACGCCACCCCCAACGTCCGACCAGGAGCAGCTCTCCCGGATAGCCCCAGCCGGCCGCCAGGCGAAACGCGCGCAGTACGGTCAGGACGTTCTTGCGCGGCTCGATCGTGGACACGAACAGCAGGTAGCGTTCCGGAACCTCGAACGGCGGGTCGCTCGCAGCCGCCCCGTCGGTGCCGTCGGCCGCAAAGCTGGAGTCGACCGCCTCATGGATGGTGTGGATGCGCCGCGGGCTCACCCCGAGGTGCTCGACCATGTCTCCGGCGGTGGCTTCGGAGACCGCGATCAGCCGTTCGCTCCTGAACAGCGCCACCGGGAGATGACGGTCCAGCTCGTCCAGCGTGGCCGGGGAGACTGTGTTCGGCATCACCGCGAACGCGAGATCGTGGACCGTTGCGACCGTCGAGCGGCCGAACGGCAGCTGCGTCCGATGCGCGAAGAAGTTGGGAGCGAACAGCACCGCATTGCCGTCGAGCACCCGCAGCAGCGGCTCGACCACACTACGCAGAACCGCCAGCGAGAGGTTTTTCGGAAACAAGAAGCCGCTCGGAATCTGGTGCAAGCGAAGACGCATGCGCTGGCCACCGGGCAGCCGGCCCGGAGCCGGGTCCTGCGGCCCCAGGAAGGTCGGGCCGTAAAGGTTGTAGAACAGTCCATCCCGGCGCTTGTCGAGGCTGGCGAGCAGATTCCACTCGTACCAGCCGACACCCGTCATTCGCTCGAAGAACGGAAAGATGTCAACCGCGACTGCCGCCTCTTGCTCGCCCAGGACCACCCGGCGGTGAAAGCGCCGCCACCTGGCGGCCAGGGTCCCCGCGAGGTCTCGCGCCAGGTGCAGGAAAAACCGCAACGTCCCGTACAATGAGGCCTCCATGAGCGCGGGTCATGTTACACCACGCCGCAGGCTCCGCTTCCTCGCCCTGATGGGCGTAGCCGGCGGGTTGCTCATCGCCGCCGCTCTGTGGTGGTGGCTACGACCGGAGAGGCCGATCGCGCGCGCCGACCGCCTGCTGGCCGCCAACCCCGCTCTCGACTTGCCCGCCGAGCCGCTCGGACTGGTGGTCGTGGCCCGCCCCGGCGCCTGGGCACGCCTGCTCGCGCACCATCCGGACCGACGTCTCCTGCTCGATCCCACGTGGTGGCGCGAGCTGCGCGGTCCACTCGGCGCCCACCGTGGTGCGCTCGCTCCGGCGGCCGCCGCAGTTGCACTGCTCGACCAGCTGCCGCGCGGGCTGGTCGCGGCATGGTGGGCGGACGGCTGGGTGGTCCAGGGGACCATCCGAGGCGGCAACACACTCACACTCCCGTCGTGGCTGCCGGAGGGCCTGCGCCAGCGTTCACGCCTGCACAACGGCGTTCTCCGCGTCGCCTCGTCGCCGGACTGGCTCGAGGGGTGGGGGTGGAGGCCGGCGGAGGCTGGGCAGGTCGCGCCTCACTCGCGCCTCTCCTGCTGGGCTCGGATCAACGGCCAGATCTGGAGTGGCTTGTGGTCCGGCAACCGCCTGACCCTCACCACCGGAGTACCACCAGAGCACACACAGATTCCGGCCACCGGCGCTGCGCTCATTTCGGTGCCCGACACGGCTTGGGCCCTGGCCGAGGCCGGTGTCCGGTTGCCGGCGAGTGGCTTCCTCGCCGGTCTCGGGCGCGAGGTCGAGGCGTTGCTGTCACGGCCGTCGCTGGTGTGGGTCGACGAGGTCGCCCCCGCCCAGCCGCTGCCGCGCCCGCGCCTCGTCATCGATCTCCCCCTGACAAACGACGAGCGCGAGCCGGCGCGCCGCTCCCGCCTGCTCGCTCGCCTGCGCAGCGTTCTCTGTCCCCTCGGCTGCAGCATCGCCCGCCGCGAAACCGACAGCGGAGCTCCGGTCGAGCGGTGGCGGTCTCCACTGGCCACCTGGTGGGTTACCGGGACCGACGACGCCGTCGTCCTCGCGACCGGGCACGATCAGCTCGAGCGCTGGCTCGGCCGGCCGCAAACCGCCTTCCCAAACACCGCGGTCCTGATCCCCGATGGCCCGCGTGCGGCAGCCTCTCTGGCTGCGCTGGGACAGGCAACGCTGCTGGCCGACCTCGGCCTGGTGCCGCGCTCACGCCTGCGCCTCCTCGCGCACCTCGCCGGACCGCTCCGCGGTATCGCAACCGTGGCCTGGACCAGCACCAGCACCGGACAGCGTCTCGAGGTTGAGCTGGCTACGGGTGGTGGGGCCGATCGGGATTTGAAGTAACAGCTGGCAGCGAGGGTTTTCTTGGGCAAGGTCCTCTGCCGCTCCGGCGGCCGCGCGGCCCAAAGCGACCGCCCGCCTCGCCCAATCGTGGGGCCGTTCTCTGATCGCCAAAGGCCGTGGGAACGCCGCATTCTCTGTGACTCCGGCGCCCGGACGTCTGCTCTGCAGACGCCCGTCGTCACCTGCCTCGGAGCGGGCAAGGGTCTCCAACGGTACATCGCCCTCACGGCCCGCTCCGGTCAGGCAACGAGGCGCCTCCATCGCGGCTGTTGCCACACGGGCGACCGTCCTTCCCGTGAATTGCCACCTATGACATTTCGCCCGAGCGCGCTGCGCTTGTGAAGGTCGTACAGCGAGAATGTCATAGATGGCACGTTCCGCTGAACGTCACATGCTCTGGAGCGCGATGGGCTGTCGCTCTCCGGGTGGGTTGGGGGAACCTAATCACC
>JAJDNH010000220.1 GCA_022340775.1 Acidobacteriota bacterium | reverse complement strand
CAGGTGGGCCCCGGCAACCCCGGGACGTTGGGAGCCACGTTGGACCACGTGGCGCCGCCGTCGCGGGTTACCTGCAGGTTGCCGTCGTCGGTCCCTGCCCAGATGACGTCCGGGTCAACAGGCGACTCGCTGATGGCGTAGATCGTGGTGCAGTTCTCGGCGGTCGAGTTGTCGATGGTCAAGCCGCCGGTGTCGTCCTGCCGTTGCAGCGCCGGATCGTTGGTGGTCAAGTCCGGAGAGATTCTCTGCCATGAGTCACCCCGGTCTCTGGACCGGAACAGGTACTGCGCTCCGAGATAAATGGTTCCCGGTTGCGTGGGACTGAGGTAGACCGGAGTGTTCCAGTTGAACCGCAGCTTGGTCTCGCCTTCGCGGGCGTAGGGCTTGATCTCCTTGGTCTCGCCCGTTGCGCGCGAGACACGGAGCAGGTTGCCGCCCTGGTACTCCGCGTACATCACGTTGTCATCGCTGGGATCTGCAAAGGCCCAGAAGCCATCGCCGAAGCCAATCATCCGCCAGTCGCGCGCCCGGATACCGCCCGGACTCCGTGACGGAGCGCTCCATGAGCCGTTGTCCTGCAGGCCGCCGTACACCCGGTAGGGGCGCGCGTTGTCCACGCTTACGTGGTAGAACTGCGACACCGGCAGGTTGCGGAAGTGGCGCCAGTTGTTTCCCTTGTCGGTCGACAGGTACGCGCCACCGTCGGTGCCGATCACCAGGCGATGCGAGTTGGTGGGGTCGACCCAGATCGCGTGGATGTCGCTGTGGACTTGCCCCGCGGTACCGGTGAAGGTTTGCCCCCCATCTTCGGAGACGCCGATCCCGAAGCCGGCCTTGTAGACCGTGTTGAAGTCGTTCGGGTCAACGGTCAACGCTGCAAAGTAGAAAGGTCGGGCCTGAACCACAGCCGAGGTCGACAGCTTGGTCCAGTGCTCGCCCAGGTCGTCACTCCGGTACAGGGCGGTGTCCTTTGACTCCACCACTGCATAGACGACACTGGGGCGAGACGGTGCCACTGCCACCGCGATACGACCCAGCTCCCCTGCCGGCAGCCCCTCACTCAGGCGCACCCAGGTCTTGCCTCCGTCTTTCGAGCGGTACAGACCACTTCCAGGTCCACCCGAGTTGAAGAAGTCCGGGCTCCGGCGGAACTGCCACATCCCGGCATACAGCACCTTCGGGTTCTGCGGGTCCATCGTGATGTCCGAGCAGCCGGTGTTGTCGTCCACGTAGAGCACCTTCTTCCAGCTCTTGCCGCCGTCATCCGTCCTGAAGACGCCGCGCTCCTGGTTGGCGTTCCACAGGTGGCCGGTCGCACAAACGAGCACCGTGTCGCTCGACCCGGGATCGACCACGATCCCTGCTATGTGCTCCGTATCCTCGAGCCCGAGGTGCTTCCAGGTGTCACCTCCGTCGGTGGTCCTATAAACCCCATCACCGACGCTGACGCTGTTCCGCATCCACGACTCGCCGGTCCCGACCCACACGGTGTCGTGATGGGAGGGATCGACGCGGATCGCTCCGATCGACTGTGTCTCCTCATCGAACACCGGCTTGAACGTGAGGCCATCGTTCACCGACTTCCACAGCCCACCACCCGCCGAGCCGACCCAGATCGTGAGCTGGTCACCGGGAACGCCCTCTATGGCGGAGATGCGGCCGCTCATGACCGCCGGGCCGATCAACCGTGCCCTGATACCCCCAAAGGTCGCGGAGGTGATCGTCACGTCGCCGGCGGCGAAAACCGTCGTGGCGGTGATGGCCAGCCCGATTCCGAACAGGACCCGTGCGCTCCTCTTCATGCTGCGCCTCCTTCGTCAGCCACGTCGCTAGGAAGCCGGTACGATGCCGGCGTTCACTTCTGCTTCTCACCCTCCGGAACGGGTGTTGGCTTGGGCTCCGGCATCGTGAACTCGGCGTCGTCGATCTTCTTTCCCAGCTCGACCTTCTCGAACGTGATCGACTGCCCTTGCTCGGCGCCTTTCATCTTGCTCTGGGTGGAAAACGGGAACAACAGACCGTCGACCTTCTTGTAGTCACCGAGCGAGATCTCGAACTCGATGTCCTGTCCGTGTACGGTCCGCTTGCCGTCCTCCTTGAAGGTCAGGAAGTACTCGGTATCGATGTACTGGTAGGTTACGTCCCCGAACTTGTTCGTCACCTTCACCTTGTATGCGTCGGTACCCTCTACCGTCACCGGCTTTTCGTCCACCAGCTCGAGCTTGTACCCCTTCTCCTCGGTGTTCAGGAACGGACCGTCGAAATCCGCCTGTTCCTCCAGTCGTTCCGTGGCCTCCTCGGGCAGCTTCTCTGGCTCGGTATTGCCTGTAAACGGCATCACCATCCAACCGGTCTTGCCGTCGTAGGCCTGCGTCCCGGTCATTCCCTGGATCGTAAAGTCCATCCGCAGCTTGTTCGGACGCTTCCACTTCCAGGTGAACGGTGCCTCGATGCCGTTGGGCATGCGCATCGTCCCGTGGACGATGGCAGTGTTGACCGCCAGGATCTTATCCTTGCCCCCCCGTGCGTCGAGGTTCTTGGCTATCAGGTCCTGCAGGTTCATCGCCGACGCCGGCAGAGCCAGCAGGAACACTCCCAAGCCGATCATCAAGGCTCGCTTCAACATGGCTACTCCTTCCATTCTCCGATCTTCGTTCAGCGGCCCTCAGGCGCTGTCCTCAAGCTGACAGTCACTTCTGTTCGTCCTGGACGTCATGATCACACGGTCCACTACGCACGGGCAAGCCTCATGTTTCCCCAGACGTCTCTCGAGATGGGCTCCGGCACGTTGTGACTCCGGCCTGGCAATGGTAAGAGTCTGTCATGAGTGCTCGTCGTCTGGAGCCCAGGTCCGTGGTCATCGTGGACGGTTGCCGAACGCCGTTCTGCCGCTCCGGAACGGCCTTCAACGACCTGAGCAGCTACGACCTCGGACGAGCCGCGGTGGCAGGCCTGTTGCACCGCACCCGTGTCGATCCCGAAACCGTTGGCCTCGTGGTCATGGGGACGGTCATCGCCGACCCCCACACCTCGAACCTCGGGCGTGAGGTTGTACTCGGCTCCGGGCTCCCTGTCGACTGTTCAGCGCACACTGTCACCGAGGCCTGCGTTTCCTCATTGCAGTCCGCTCTCGACTGTGCTCGCGCGATTGCCACCGGGGCAGCGGATGTCGCCATCGCAGCCGGTGCGGAAACCTTGTCCGACGCTCCAATCCGCTTTCGGCGTAGCGTTCGCAAGCGGCTCATCGCCGCCCGGCGCACCAAGGGAATCGGCAGCCTCCTTCGTCTCCTGGGCGGGCTGCGTCCCTCCGACCTCTTGCCGGAGCCGCTGGCCCTCTCCGAGTTCAGCACCGGAGAGGTCATGGGAGAGAACGGGGAACGGCTCGCCAAGCGACTCGGGATCACCCGTGAGGCGCAAGACGCCTACGCGGCGCGCTCTCACTACCGCGCCGCCGAGGCCACAGCGAATGGGCTACTCGGGGGTCAGATCGTTCCCGTTTTCGCACCGTCGGAGTATGCCCCCGTGCGTACCGACAACGGAATCCGCGCCGACACAGGGCCCGACAAGCTGGCAGCTCTGCGACCGGCCTTCGACCGCAGGTTCGGCACTCTCACCGCCGGCAACAGCTCGTACCTTACCGACGGTGCCTCGGCCGTGCTGCTGGCGAGCCAGGAAGGGGCCAAGCGCCATGGCCTCCGGCCACTGGCGACCATCCGCTCGTCAGCGGTCATAGCGCTCGACCCGCTGGAAGAGCTGCTGCTCGGTCCCGCCGTTGCCATCCCCCGGGCTCTCGCGGCCGCCGGGATCGGGATCGCAGATGTCGGGGTCATCGAGCTCCACGAGGCGTTCGCCGCTCAGGTGCTGGCCGTGATCGGCTTGCTCGCGGATGAGACGTTCTGCCGCGAGCGTCTCGGCCGTGCCTCTCCGGTTGGACCGATCGATACCGGACGGCTCAACGCGTGGGGTGGATCGCTCGCGGTCGGCCATCCGTTCGGCGCTACCGGCGGCCGCTTGATCGCGACCTGCTGCCAACGGATGCACCACGAAAACACCCGTTTCGGTGTGGTGGCAGCCTGCGCCGCCGGCGCGATCGGGATCGCGATGGTCTTGGAACGGGCATGAGGCCTGGGGAGGCGGCACGATGGCGATGATCCGCACGGAGGTCGGCCACGACGGCATTGCCGTGGTGACCCTCGATCATCCCGCAAAATCCGTCAACACCCTGTCGCCAGCGCTGATCGAGGAGTTTGAGGAGACAGTGTCCCCGCTGCTCGAGGATGAGCGGGTGCGGGCAATGGTCCTGACCTCCGCGAAGAAGGACACGTTCATCGCCGGCGCCGATCTCGAGGTGCTGGACACGATGACCAACGCCAAGCAACCCGAGGCGCTCTCGCGCCAGGGAAACGCCCTGCTGTCCGGTCTCGCCTGCAGTCCCAAACCGGTTGTAGCTGCGGTCCACGGCGCAGCCCTCGGAGGTGGCCTGGAGGTCGCCCTGGCTTGCCATTACATTCTCGCCTCTGACGACCCCGCAACGGTGCTTTCCCAGGCCGAGGTGATGGTCGGGCTCAACCCGGCTGGGGGCGGCAGCCAGCGCCTGATCGAGCGTGTGGGACTGGTAGCCGGCCTGCCCCTCCTCTTGACAGGTCGGCGGGTTCGCGCCCGGCACGCACTCAGGATGGGTCTTGTCGACGCCCTGACGACGCCTGGCGGCATCACTGCCACGGCGGTACGCGCGGCGGCAATGCTGGCGGAAGGGAGCCTCAGCCGCCCGCGGCGCAGGCGAACGCTCCTCGATCGCGTAGCCTCGACCGCTCCCGGCCGGGCACTGGTGCTGCGGGCGGCACGCAAGCAGCTGGCGCGGCGGAGCCGGGGCCTGTACCCCGCTCCGGCGGCCATCCTGGACTGCGTAGAGACCGGCCTCAAGGGTGGCATCCAGGCTGGGCTTGAGCGCGAGTCGGAGCATTTTGGTCGCTTGGTCATGAGCAACGAGAGTCGTGCCCTTCGGTGGCTCTTCTTCGCCATGAGGGCGCTTGCCAGACCCACAGCCTCAGTTCCGCCCCGGCCGGTCGAACGCCTGGCCGTTCTCGGCGGCGGACTGATGGGTTCGGGAATCGCTTCCGTGTCCCTCGGTGTGTGCCCGGTTGTGGTCCGAGACATCAACGACGATGCTCTGGCGACCACCGCGAAAGCAGTCGACGACGGCCTGCTCAAGCAGGTCCGGTCAGGGGCCATCCGGCGGATCGACCGCGATCGGCGGTCCTCCCGTCTCTACCTCACGCTGGAGCTCGATGACCTGGAGGGCGCCGATCTCGTCGTCGAGGCGGTCTTCGAGGACCTCGGGCTCAAACGGCGCCTCTTGGCCGAGACCGAGAGCCGAGTGTCGGCAGAGACGGTCTTGGCCTCCAATACCTCTGCCCTCCCGATCTCAGCCATCGCCGCCGGCGCCGCTCACCCCGAGCGCGTTCTCGGCATGCACTACTTCTCGCCGGTGCCGAAGATGCCCCTGCTGGAGATTATCGTCACGGAGGCGACGGCTCCCTGGGCAGCCGCCACTGCACACACCTTCGGGGCCGCCCAGGGCAAGACCTGCATCATCGTCAAGGACGGACCGGGGTTCTACACAACCCGCATCCTCGCACCCTACCTCAACGAGGCCGTCGTCCTGCTACAGGAAGGGGCCGATACTCGGACGGTCGACGAGGCCGTCAAGGACTTCGGCTATCCGGTCGGGCCGCTCGCACTCATTGACGAGGTCGGTATCGACGTCGGGGCGCATGTCGCCGACCAGCTTGGTCGTGCCTTCGCCGATCGGGGGCTGGAAGGGACCGACGTGCTGCCCCGCATGGTCGCCGC
>JAJDNH010000188.1 GCA_022340775.1 Acidobacteriota bacterium | reverse complement strand
ACCTGGCGTGGCGGTTGGGGCCGGCGACCAAGATCTTCATGGACGGACGCAACGAGATCTTCGTCGACCTCAGACGGGAGATTGCAGCGAGCGAGGGCAATGACCAGCGTTGGCGGCAGCTCCTCGACCATTGGCGGATCGACTGGGCGCTGATGCCCTACTCCAGCGGCCTGATCACGGTGCGGGTCGCGGACGGCGCCGGCGGGCCACAGAGGTACATCAGGGAGCCTCGCACCGTGTTCGAGTTCCCGCGCAACAGGTGGGCGCTGGTATGGTTCGACGACTGCGCGATGGTGCTGCTCAGACGGACGTCTTCGATGGCCAACCTCATCGAACGTTACGAGATGGCGGACGTGTACCCCGAGCTGCCCGACTACCAGCTTGAGGCGTTCGCCCGGGGAACGGCGGATCCGGTGCGCTGCCTCAACGAGCTCAGCCGCTTCGTCCGAGCGGCGCCGGACTGCCGGAGGGCGCGGCGGCTTCTCGAGCTCACCCGGTCCTATCTGGCTGCGGCCGGAAGGCCGGTGCCCACGGCGTGGAACGGGGGTCGGTAAGGCCCCGTTTTGTTGACAGCCGGACGGCGTGTTGCTACCATTCCGCTCCCCTCATCTGAGGGCTTGATCTTTGTCACGAAGAAGACGGACGAGGGCGGGTCAGCAAGAGTCGAAAGACCACCCGTCGGTAGCCGAGATAGGCGCGTAGCTCAGCTGGTTAGAGTGCTACCTTGACACGGTAGAGGTCAGCGGTTCGAGTCCGCTCGCGCCTACCACCTAACTCAGGCGCGTAGCTCAGTTGGTTAGAGCGCATCCCTCACACGGATGAGGTCCGCGGTTCGAGTCCGCGCGCGCCTACCACGCCGACCCACCCGACCCAACCCGAGTCATTGACTGGGAGGCTGGCCGAGCCGTGATGTCATCGCGGCCGCGGACAGCTCCCCTGCAACGACACCGGACGACGGTCGGGTTTTCGTTTTCGGGGCGGGGAGAAGAGTGATGGCGAGCACAATTCACGTGACGTTGCCGGACGGCAGCATCAGGGAGTTTCCGGCCGGGATAACAGTCCTGGCCGTGGCCGAGCAGGTCGGCCAGCGCCTGGCGCACGAGACAGTGGCCGGAAAGGTCAACGGCCGCTTGGTCGACCTGCGCACGCCGCTCGAGGACGACGTCGAGCTCCGCATCGTCACGACCCGCGATCCCGAGGGCGGCGAGGTGATCCGCCACTCCGCGGAGCACGTCATGGCGGATGCGGTAAAGCGACTGTGGCCGGGAACCCCGATCGACGCTGGGCGCCAGGACCACTCCGAGAAGTTCCAGTATGACTTCCGCTTCGCCCGTCCATTCCAGCCGGAGGACCTCGAGCGCATCGAGGATGAGATGCGCCGCATCGTGAAGGAGGACCTGCCCTTCGAACGTACAGAGGTGAGCCGGCGGGACGCAGCAAAGATCATGAGCGAGCGCGGCGAGGCAATCAAGCTGATCCGTCTCGAGGACATTCCGGAAGGCGACACGATCAGTCTCTACCGGCACGGCGAGTTCGTCGACCTGTGCCGCGGACCTCACGTGCAGCGCACCTCTCAAATCGGCGCGGTCAAGCTCCTGGAAGCGTCGGGCGCGTACTTCAAGGGAGACGAGCGCAACGAGATGCTGCAGCGCATCTACGGGACGGCGTTCGCGTCCAAGAAAGAGCTCGATGCCTACTTCGCGCGCCTGGAAGAGATCCGGCGGCGCGACCACAGGCGGCTGGGCAAGGAGCTCGACCTGTTCTCGTTTCACCCAGAGGCGCCGGCGAGCCCGTTCTTCCATCCCCGCGGAGCCATCGTCTACAACGCCCTCATCGAGCACATGCGGGAGCGCTACCTTCACTACGGCTACCAGGAGGTCATCACTCCGCAGATCTTCGACGTCGAGCTGTGGAAGCGGTCGGGGCACTACGACAACTACCGTGAGAACATGTTCTTCGCCGACGCATTCGACGATGTACAGGAACGCTCGTCGTCGATCAAGCCGATGAACTGCCCCTCCCATTGCCTGCTCTACAGCGGCGCCGCGCACTCCTACCGGGACCTGCCGCTGCGGCTGGCGGACTTCGGGCGCCTGCACCGCTACGAGCGGTCCGGGGTCGTGACCGGCCTGACCCGGGTCCGCTCCTTCGCACAGGACGATGCCCACATCTTCTG
This sequence comes from Acidobacteriota bacterium, assembly GCA_022340775.1. Classification (GTDB taxonomy): domain Bacteria; phylum Acidobacteriota; class Thermoanaerobaculia; order Thermoanaerobaculales; family Sulfomarinibacteraceae; genus JAJDNH01. The sequence continues at coordinate 17,267 of JAJDNH010000188.1, read as the reverse complement.
CACCCCCGAGCAGATCGGGAGCGAGATCCGCTCCCTGTTCGACTTCATCTTCGAAACCTACGACCTGTTCGCCTTTGCCGAGATCGAGATCTACCTGTCCACTCGTCCCGAAAAGGCGATGGGCGAGGTGGCCGTCTGGGAGCACGCGGAGAGCGTGCTCGCGGCGAGCCTGGAAGAGCGCGGAGTGGCGTTCACCGTCAACGCCGGCGATGGCGCCTTCTACGGCCCCAAGATCGACTTCGTGGTGCACGATGCGCTGGGGCGCGAGTGGCAGCTGGCGACCATCCAGCTCGACTTCATGCTCCCGGAGCGGTTCGAGCTGACCTACATCGACAGCGAAAACGCCGAGCGGCGGCCGGTGATGATCCACCGTGCAATCTTCGGCTCGCTGGAACGGTTCTACGGCGTCATGCTCGAGCACTTCGCCGGTGATCTCCCGCCCTGGCTGGCGCCCGAGCAGGTCCGGGTCCTGCCGATCACCGATGCGGTGACGGACTACGCCGAGTCGGTGTGCTCGCTGATGAAGGAACGGAGGCTGCGCGCCGAGGTCGATCATCGCAACGAAAAGTTGGGTTACAAGATCCGCGAGGGCGAGGCCATGAAAGTCCCCTACCTGCTCGTTGTCGGCGAGCGTGAGGCTCAAGAGGGGACCGTTTCGCTCCGCCTTCGCCACCGACGTGACGAGGGCGCCCAACCTCTGGGCACTGTCGTGGATCGTATTTCCAACGCGGTACGTACACGCTCCCGCGAGCTCTAGCCGCGGGAAGCCGAAATCAAGGAGGCATCATGCCCAAGCTGAAGACCCACCGTGGCGCGCGCAAGCGCGTCAAGCAGACCGCCGGCGGGCGGTTCAAGCGCCACCACGCGTACCACTCGCACATCCTGTCGAAGAAGAGCCGCAAACGGAAGCGCCATCTGCGGTCTGCGGTAATGGCCAGCGACAGCGACGCCAAGGTCCTGACGCGCATGCTCCCGTACGGGCTGTAGGGAGGTTCGTGATGAGAGTCAAGCGTTCCACGCACCGCAAGGATCGGCGCAAGAAAATCCTCGGCCTGGCCGAGGGCTACTACGGCGGCAAGTCACGCCTGCATCGGATCGCCAAGCTGCAGGTCGAGAAGTCGCTCACCTACGCCTACCGCGACCGGCGGCAGCGCAAGCGTCACTTCCGCTCGCTGTGGATCACCCGCATCAACGCGGCGGCGCGCGAAAACGGACTCAGCTACAGCACCTTCGTTGCCGGTCTCAAGGCTGCGGGCTGCGGGCTGGACCGCAAGGTGCTCGCCGATCTGGCAGTCCGCGATCCGCAGGCGTTCACGCAGCTCGCGGAGATGGCCAAGCAGGCCCTGCAGTGAGCGCCCAATGACCCTTGAACGCCTCGAGGAGGCACGGCGGGCGTTCCTGTCCGACCTCGAGCAGGCCGGAGGCGACGCCGGTGCCGTGGAGGAGGTCCGGATCCGCTACGCGGGCCGGCGCTCCGGGATGCTGCAGGAGCTGACGGCGGTTCTCAAGACGCTTCCGAACGAGGAGAAACGCGACTACGGCCGTGAGCTCAACGATCTGAAGAAGCTCATTGAGGAGAAGCTCAAGGAGGCCTCCGGCGGGGCCAGCGCGGGGACCGCCGGCAGGCGGCGGGCTGCGATCGACGTGACCTTGCCCGGCCGCCGCCCGCGCCGCGGCGCCCAGCATCCGGTGCACCTGGTGCGCCGCCGCATCGAGGCGATCTTCTTGTCCATGGGCTACTCGGTCGAGGACGGGCCCGAGATCGAGGACGACTGGCACAACTTCGAGGCGCTCAACATTCCCCCCGACCATCCGGCGCGGGACGATCAAGACACCTTCTACTTCACGGACGGGCACGTGTTGCGGACTCACACCTCGCCGGTCCAGGCACGCGTGATGGAGCGCCAGCAACCGCCCATCCGGATCATCGTCCCGGGTCGCGTCTACCGCCGCGACTCGGACCTGCGCCACTCGCCGATGTTCCACCAGATCGAGGGGCTGCTCGTCGATGAGGGAATCACCTTCGGTCATCTCAAGGCTACGCTGGAAACTTTCCTCCATCAGCTGTTTGTAGGCGTCGACATCCGCTTCCGTCCGTCGTACTTTCCGTTCACGGAGCCGTCGGCCGAGGTCGACATCAGCTGCATCTTCTGCAACGGCTCCGGTTGCGGGGTGTGCTCGCGGTCGGGTTGGATCGAGATCCTGGGTTCCGGGATGGTCGACCCGCGGGTGTTCGAGCGTGTCGGCGTGGATCCCGAGCGTTACACAGGCTTCGCCTTCGGCTTGGGCATCGACCGCGTCGCCATGCTGCTGTATGGGATCCCGGATCTGCGGCTGATGTTCTCGGGCGACCAGAGGCTCACGAGGCAGTTCGCATGAGGTTCGATCTCTCCTGGTTGGATGAGCAGCTGGTGGACGCCCCTCCCGCCGACGTTGTGGCCGAGCGTCTGACCGCTTGTGGCTTCAACGTCGAGCTCAGGGAGCCGGATGCAGCGACCGAGGTTTGGGATGTCGAGGTTACGACCAACCGGCCGGACGCCATGAACCACCGCGGGCTCGCCCGCGAGGCGGCAGTGGCAACCGGTACCCTCCTCAAGCCGATCGAGAACGGCCCGAGCGAGGAAGGCGAGCAGGCGGCGAACCTGGTCTCGGTCGAAATCGAGGTGCCGGAGTTGTGCAGCCGCTACGTGGCGCGCGTCGTTCGCAACGCGCGCCTCGTGGAGTCGCCCGCCTGGCTTGCCGAGCGCCTGGAACGCTGCGGCGTGCGTCCCCTGAACGCGATTGTCGACGCCACCAACTACGTGCTCCTTGAGCTGGGTCAGCCGCTGCACGCGTTCGACTTGGCGCGAGTCGCCGGGCGCCGCATCGTCGTCCGTCGCGCGCGTGAGGGCGAGACACTGACCACTCTCGATGGCGAGCGCCGCGACCTGGATCCCTCCTTGCTGGTCATCGCGGATGCCGAGCGCCCGGTGGCGCTTGCCGGGATCATGGGCGGGGCCGACTCGGAGATCGGTGATGAGACCGTGGACGTGCTGCTCGAGAGCGCTCACTTTGACGCTCTGACGGTCCGTCGTGGGGCGCGCAAGCTCGGCATGCATACCGAGGCCTCGCACCGTTTCGAGCGCGGCGCAGACCCCGAGATGGCGACGACGGCGGTGGACGTTGCGGCGGCGATGATCGCGCGGCTGGCCGGCGGCACGGTGTGTCGCGGCCGGGTCGACATCTACCCGAAACCGTGGCGCCCGCGCACTCTCGAGGTCTCGATGCCTCGCCTGTCAGCGTTCACAGGTCTCGAGATCGATCCTGCCGAGGCCCATCGCATCCTCGACGGCCTCGGCTTCGAGCCCTCACTCGATGCTGACCGAGTGCGCTGTACGGTGCCCTCCTTCCGTGTTGACGTGGAGCGAGCCGAAGACCTGTATGAGGAGGTGATCCGTCACGTCGGCTACGATGCTGTGCCCTCACAGCTGCCGGTGCTGGCGACTGACCCCGGTCGGAGGTGCGGCAGCTGGCCGCTGGTCGATCGGGCGCGCGATGCGGCGGTGTCGGTGGGCCTGACCGAGGTCGTGACCTACGCATTCTCCTCCGCAGAGGAGGACGAAGCTGCGGCGCGACTGCCGCTGATTGCCGGCGGATCGCTGCCGCTTGCCAACCCGCTCACCCAGACCCAGACCGCGATGCGCCGGTCACTGCTGCCCGGCCTCCTGACTGCGGCTCGCGCCAACCTCAACCAGGGCGAGACCTCGCTTGCCCTGTTCGAGGAGGGCCGCGTATTCGGCGCCGACGGTCAGGCGCCGGTGGAGAAGGAGCACCTCGCGATCGTTCTCGCCGGCAGCTTCGGTAACTGGCAGGATCGAGCTACAACCTCGTTCACGGACCTCAAAGGCCTGGTCGACGGGCTGATCGAGCGTCTTGCGTTTCCCGCCGTGAGCTGGGTGCGCGACCGGGACAGCTGGCTGGAAGATGCCGAGGGTGCCGTACTGACTGCCGCCGGTGGCGAGGTCGTCGGTGTGGCGGGCCTGGTGTCGCGCACGGCGGCGAAGTGGTGGGACCTGCGACAGCCGGTCTACGTTGCCGAGCTCGACCTGTCTGCCGCCATGGATAGGTCGGAACGGCCGCGCTTCACCGAGCTGCCGCGGTTTCCCGCGATCACGGCCGACATGACGGTCGAGCATCGGGCGGAGCTCGCCTACGGCGAGCTTCTGAGGACGGCGACCGAGCTCGCGTCTCCCCTGGTGGTGAGCTGGGAGCTGGTGGCGCGGTACAGTGGTGAGGGGCTCGATCCGGACATGGTGCGGACGACGTTGCGCGCCGTCTACCGGCACCCCGAGCGATCCCTCCTCCAGGAGGAGGTCAACGCGGAGCAGGAGGCATTGCGGTCTCGTCTGGCGGCGGCGCTCGACGTTCGCTTCGCCTGAGCGGCAAAGGAGCAGAAGATGGCGATGGACACCGTCCTCAAGCGTCTGGAATCGAAGCTGGCCGAGCTACTCAAGAAGTACAGCTCCGCCCTCAAGAGGGCCGCCGAGCTGGAGGCACAGGTGGAGAAGCTGCAGGCCGCCGCCCAGGCCGATGCTGCCAGTCGCAAGCGGGTGACGGAGCTCGAGACCCTGATCAAAGAGCTCGAGGGGCAGCTGGCCGAGACGTCCCAGACGGCGGAGAAGATCGGTGAGCTGGAGCGCCAGCGTTCCGAGCTCGGAGAGCGCCTGGAGAAGGTTCTCGAGAGCATAGACCAGGCGCTCGCTGAAGCTGAAGAGAAGTAGCCAGAACCTCAGTATTCCCAGCAGTCGCGTCGGCACAGCGAAGGCCGTCGATCTCTCGTCGGCAGGCGGGAGCCGTCTTGTGGAGTACGGTATACTGGACTCTGAAGGGAGGCACGATGGCGACTGTCCGGGCCACCGTCGAGATCTTCGGCCAACGGCTCGGGCTGCGTGCCGATGGGGACGCCGAGCAGCTCCAGGAGCTGGCGCGGTTCGTCGACCAACGGATGCGTGAGGTTGCCGATCGGACCTCCAGCGTCGACACGGTCAGGATCGCGATCCTGACCGCTCTGAATATTGCGGACGAGCTCTTTAAGGAGCGTGAAGCGGATCAGGACGACCGGCAGCGAAAGCTCGAAGAGCAGGCGGAACGTCTGGTGCTGAAGCTGGAAGAGGCATTGAGTGCCGGGGAAACCCGGAAGGCAAGCTAGGACAAGGAGGTCCCTGCACGGTTTGTGATGAGTAGAACTATTGTTGAACCAACACCTATTTGAGGGGATGCCGGGTTCTGTCACCTCGAGCCTGCCGTAAGGTGGAAGACGGGTGGCGGACAGGCGCCCACCTGTGGTAGCACAGGTTCAAATAGGATTGCTCACACGGCCGAAGCGGGGACCTCCCCTTAACAACTCTTCTCAGATATAGCCCGACGCCCCCTCGTGCCGGACGCGATGGCCGTTCCTTGACAGGGGGAAGATCGTGGACACCTTACTCATTGCCGGTGGCGTACTGGTGGTGCTGGCCCTGGTGGCCGTGGGTGCACTGTGGTGGCGGATGCGTCACACCGCGGCGCGCCTCGTCGGCCAGGCCGAAGCAGAGGCGCGACGGATCATTGCCCGGGCCGAGGTTGATGCCAAGAGGATCGCGAAGGACGCCGACGTGGACGCTCGCGAGCGTTTGCTGGCGGCCCGGACCGAGTTCGAGCGGGAGACTCGCGAGCAGCGCCTCGAGTTCGCGGGGATCGAAAAGCGACTGGACCAGCGTGAGGCACTTCTCGATGAGCGAGCGGTCACCGTGGCAGAGAGGGAGCGGCGGGTCGAGCAGGTTGAGGAGGAGACCAAGAGCCTCGAACGGGCCCTCCTGGCCCGCGAGCAGGAGCTGGCTTCGGCGGTCGCCGAACAGCAGGTCAAGCTCGAGCAGATTGCCGGCATGACGGCTGAGCAGGCCAGGGGTGAGCTCATTCGGGCGATGGAGAACGAGGCCCGGATGGAGGCTGCCTCCATCGTCAGGCGCATCGAGGAGGAGGCTGCCGAGAAGGCGAAGGACCGGGCGCGCCGAATCATCTCGATGGCGATCCAGCGGATCGCCTCCGAGCACGTGATCGAGAGCACCGTGTCGGTCGTCGATTTGCCTTCGGACGACATGAAGGGACGGATCATCGGGCGCGAGGGCCGCAACATCCGAGCCTTCGAGCAGGCAACCGGTGTCGACCTGATTGTCGATGACACTCCGGAGGCCGTGATCCTGTCATGCTTCGAGCCGGTACGGCGCGAGGTCGCCCGGTTGTCGCTCGGCCGTCTGGTCCAGGATGGGCGGATCCACCCGGCGCGGATCGAGGAGGTGGTCACCAAGGTCCAGGCCGAGATGGACGAGAAGCTCTTCTCCGACGGCGAGGCGGCCGCCCTCGAGATGGGGATTCCCGACCTTCACCCGGAGCTGGTCAAACTGGTCGGCCGTCTGCAGTTCCGTTCCTCATACGGGCAGAACGCGCTCCTTCACTCGATGGAGGTCGGCTGGCTCGCAAGCCACATGGCGGGGGAGCTGGGAACCGACGCCGCGGTAGCGAAGCGAGCCGGCCTGCTGCACGACATCGGCAAGGCGGTAGACCGCGAGATGGAGGGGACCCACCTGGAGCTCGGGCGCGAGCTGTTGCGGCGCTACGGTGAGTCGGACGAGGTGATCCACGCGATGGAGTGCCACCACGGCGACTACGACCCACAGAGCGTCGAGGCGGTGCTCGTGACGGCGGCCGACGCCCTGTCGGCTGCTCGCCCCGGGGCGCGGCGCGAGATCCTCGAGAACTACATCAAGCGGCTCGAGAAGCTGGAAAGCCTTGCCGCCGATTTCAAGGGTGTGGAGAAGGCGTACGCTATCCAGGCCGGGCGCGAGCTGAGGATCATCGTGGAGTCCGGCAAGGTGACCGACGAGGAGGCCCTGTGGGTGGCCCGCGACCTGGCGAAGAAGATCGAGGCCGAGCTGACCTACCCCGGGCAGATCAAGGTCACAGTGATTCGTGAGACGCGGGCCGTGGAGTACGCGCGTTGATCCGACTGCTGTTCGTCGGCGATGTCATGGGCTCCGCCGGACGCAAAGCCCTGAAGACCCACCTGCACACCATCGTCGACCGCGAGCGGGTCGACCTGGTGGTGGTGAACATCGAGAACGTTGCCGGCGGCTTCGGCATCACCGCCAAGGTGCTTCAGGAGCTCGAGCCGCTGCCGGTGAACGTGTGGACTACCGGCAACCACGTGTGGGACAAGAAGGAGGGCGTTCCGCTGCTGGACGCCTACCCGACGTTGCTGCGTCCGGCCAACTACCCGGAGGGGAACCCGGGTCGCGGGTGGTGTGTCGAGGAAACCGCGGGTGGTGTGCCGGTGGCGGTCGTCAACCTGCAGGGGCAGGCGTTGATGCCCCCCATCGACAATCCTTTCCGAGTCGCGGATCGCGTGCTGCAGGAGATCGCCGAAGCCCATCCCGAGGTGCGCGTGGTGGTCGTCGACATGCACGCCGAAGCGACCTCGGAGAAGCAGGCGATGGGCTGGTACCTGGACGGGCGCGTGACCGCGGTCCTCGGGACCCACACCCACGTCCCCACCGCCGATGAGAGGTTGCTGCCGCAAGGGACGGCGCTGCAAACGGATGTCGGAATGACCGGGCCTTACGACTCGATCATCGGGATGAACCCGGCCAAGGTCCTGGAGCGGTTTCTGTACAACACGCCGCGCCCGTTCGAGCCGGCCAAGCGGGGGTTGCAGCTGCGCGGAGCCCTGGTGGACGCGGACGAGGCAACCGGCAGAGCGGTCGACATCCGGAGGGTCCAGGTCAACGGGCCATGAGCAGGCGACCGCCCGTGCTGCCGGCACGGCTGCTGATCGATCTGCCGAACTGGGTCGGCGACGTGGCAATGTCGCTGCCCGCCGTGGCGGGTCTCGTGGAGTCGAACGCGGGGGGCGTTACCACGCTTCACTGCCGTCCCGCGGTCGAGAGGTTCCTCGGGCTGCTGTTCCCGGGCACCAGAGTGATCGCGACGGTGCGGCGCGCTGCACCGCTGAGCGGCGCGCGCCGGGTGCTGGCCGGTGGCGGCCGGTTCGATGTCGGGGTTACCTTTCGTCACTCGACACGTGGCAAGCTGCTGCTTCTGCTCGCCGCGCGCCATCGCCTGGGAAGCCGAGGGGGAGGCGCAACACTGCTGCTGTCGGAGGCGTTCCCGGTGGCTCGTGATCGGCATCAGGTCCATGACGCCGACGCCCTACTCGTTCGGCTCGGCGCACGCTCCGCCGGCGCTGGCTGGCGGCTGGAGGTGCCCGGCTCGCTTGTTGACGAGGGGAGGGCCGCCCTGGACCGAGCCGGCGTTGAGGCGGGGCCGGCAGTTGGGCTCCTTCCCGGTGCGGCCTGGGGAGCCTCGAAGCAGTGGCCGCCGGATCTGTTCGGCCGGCTCGCCGGCCGGCTCGCCGCCGGTGGTGCGCGGCCGGTGGTGGTGATCGGACCGGGGGAGGAAGAGCTCGCGGGGGCAATCTCGGAAGCGGCCGGCTTCGAGGTGCCATCGCTCGGCCCGGAGCTCGATGTCGCCGGCCTGTTCGGAGTCCTGTCATTGTTGGAGGCAGCGGTTTGCAACGACTCCGGACCGATGCACCTGGCGGCTCTGACCGGCGCGCCGGTCGTCGCACTGTTCGGTCCCACGGACCCGCGCCGGACCGCACCGATCGGCGAGGGTCACCGGCTGCTGTACCTGGCTCTCGAGTGCTCGCCCTGCTTCAAGCCGGTGTGCCCGCTCGGTCACCGCGACTGTCTGCGCGGCATCGGTGCGGAGAAGGTCGCTGAGGAGGTCTTCTCCCTCCTCAACTGATCCGGGATGACGAGCCATCCGGAGCCGCACGGGGCGAGCGTAAGGGCGAAGCGCTCGGCGAGCTCACGCGTTCTGTAGTACGGCTCCCAGCGATCGGCCAGCACGACCGGCCGGCCGCCATCGAGCTGTCGGTGAATCACTCCGGCCAGGGCGGCCGCTGGATCGGGTGCGGCGAGCGCCTCGTCGACCGCGGTTGGCAACAGGTCGAGATCAGGCCTGGTCCGAGCGAGCTCCCGGGTGAGTACCAGCACCGACCCGGGGTTGAAGTCGGCGACGATCGTTGCCCGCGGCGGAGCGGCCGACAGCAGGGATCGAGCGTACAGCTCGGGACCCGCATCCAGGACCTTGATGGGGCATAGAAAGTACCAGGCATTGTTGCGGTCCGGCAGGCGACGCACGCCGAGGTCGGCGTGACCGACGAGGCCTGCCGCCATCGGGAGAAGGATGTACGCGGCCGCCTGCAGCACGACGTGAGCCGTGCGCATCTTGCCGGACAGTCGAGGCCCGACGGTCAGGATGAGCCCGGCAACGAGGAACAGCACCATGACGTGCAGCCGGAACAGGCTGTACGAGGACACCAGCACCGCGTACGCTGCCAGCGTCAGCACGGCGAGCCGTGGGCTCGGATGCTGCCGGGATAGGCCTCGCCCGCGCGCGAGGGCGGCGATCCCCAGCGGTCCAAGGTTGAGCACGACCAGGGCCGTCACGGCGGCGAGGCCCAAGAGCACGTGGGTTGGGTGGAGGAAGGCCTTCACGTGCCAGCCCAAGGAGCCACTGCCGCCGGCCCGGTGGCCGGTCAGCGGGTCCAGCGGGACGCCGAGCACTCCGAGCCACACAGGTGCGGTGCCCGCAACAGTCCCGAGCCACAGGGAGATGGTGCGCCAATGCCGGGCGAGCGCGGGGGCGGCGATCACGATGCTGAACGGGTGGGCGGCGAATGCCAGTCCGAAAGCGACGCCGCCAGCCAGCCGAGCTCCGACGCTCGTGCTGTCGGCAAGGACGGCCGCCGCCAGCGCCAGCGCGAGCGCGATCGAGTAGCTCTCGGTCAGAGCGGAGCACCACCACAGGGAATGGGAGACGAGCAGCAAAGCCGCCGCCGTGTGTGCGCGTCCCAGCTCGCGCGACCAGCGGAGCGCGAGAGTGAACGTGAGCGCCACCGCCGCCGCTCCCGCCAGGGCAGACAGAAGATGGGTGGCACGGGCCGGGTCGAGCCACGGCACGAGCGCCAGCCAGACGCGTGCGATGACGCTCCAGCCTGGATGGTCGCCTGGGTTGAGGGAGGGAAAGTAGCCATGAATGGCGTACAGGGTCAGCTTCGAGCTGTCCGCCCACATCGGGACCCGGGCTGCCGAGACGCCGTACAACGCCAAGGAGGCGGCGAACCAACCAGCGGCGTATCGAGGAGATCGCATGTCCAATTAGACCACGGTTGCGGGTGGCGGATCAGTGGACGGGCTTGCGGTCGGCGATCACCACCCGCCCGTTCTTGACCACGTGCCGGACCTGGTTGACGCCGTATCGATAGACCAGGTGGTGGTACGAGGGAGCGTCGAGAACGACGATGTCCGCGGCCTTGCCGGGCTCGAGCGATCCGAATCGGTTCGCCCGGTCCAAGGCGGCGGCGGCGTTAAGGGTGGCAGCGGTCAGCGCCTCCTCGACCGTCAACCCCATCTCGAGGCAGGCGAGGGCGAGGATCATCGGCATCGACTGGGTCGGCGAGGAGCCCGGGTTGCAGTCGGTGGCGAGGGCGACGGCGCACCCGGCCTCGACCATGCGCCGGGCCGGCGCAAAGGTGGAACGGAGAAAGAACGAGGTGCCAGGCAGCAGGACGGCGACGGTGTCCGAGCCTGCGAGGGCCGCGATCCCGGCATCGGTGACGTAGACCAGGTGATCCGCCGAGAGTGCGCCGAGCTCGACGGCCAGCTCGGCGCCGCCGAGCGGTGTCAACTCGTCGGCGTGGAGGTGGATCCTCCAGCCGAGCCGCGGGGCGTCGGCGAGCAGCCGACGGGTCTGCTCGAGATCAAAAACTCCAGTTTCGCAGAAGACGTCGACCGCCTCGGCCAAGCCCCTGCGGGCGATCTCGGGGTGGATCTCACCGATGACCCGTGCGATGTAGCGCTCAGGGTGCTCTCGATCCTCAGGAGGCACCTCGTGCGCCGCGAGACACGTTGGAACCAGGTCGACCGGGTGGGCCGCGTCGGCGGCGCGGATCGTCTCGAGCATCCGCACCTCGGTTTCGAGGTCGAGGCCATACCCGGACTTGCCCTCGATCGTGGTCGTGCCGTGCGCCAGAAAGGTGTCGAGCCGGCCGAGGGCGGCTGTGAGGAGGGACTCCGGCGTAGCGGCACGGGTGGCCCGCACGGTCGAGTTGATGCCGCCGCCGGCACGTGCGATCTCCATGTAACTCTCGCCCCGCAGCCGGCGGTTGAACTCTTCCTCCCGCGAGCCGGCCCACACCGGGTGGGTGTGGGGGTCGACGAAGCCCGGAAGCAGGCATCCGCCGTCGGCGTCGAGCACCGTCTCCGGTTCGGGGCAACGCCGGAGGGCCTCTGCTTCGGTGCCGATGAAAGCGATGGCCTCACCCTCGCACAGGACAGACGCGTGGGGGAGAACGGTCAGAGTGCCGAGATCGGCGCACCGGCGTGCTGCGGTGCCGACAGGCGTTGCCAGCTGTGAGGCGCCGCGAATGAGCAGGCTCATGCGGGCCTACTCCGAGCTGGCCTCCTTGCGGCGTTTCAGGAGAGCCAGCCGTGGGGTTGGCGGCTCCTCCCTCTCCAGCTGCTGATCGTCGCGGACCATGCCCTGGAGCAGCTCGACCAGGCGCATCAGCTCGGCACGCACCTCGCGCCGGCGTCCCCTCAGGTCGGCGATCACAGTCTCGATGTTCTGAGCCCTCTGATTGGCTTCGGCGATGAACCGCTCACCCAGGGCCTGCGCTTCCTCGATGATCCGCTGCCCTTCCGTTCTGGAGGCCTTCACCGTGTCTTCCGCCGACCGCTGGGCCGCGACGAGAGCGTCCTGTAGGGCGCTCTCGCGCTCCCTGTAGGACGCCAGCTCCACCTCGAGGCGGCGGACCTGTTGCCTGAGCTCACCCCGGTTGCGCATCAGCTCTTCGACCGTGCTCGCAACCTGCGACAGGAACTCGTGGATGGTCTGCGCGTCGTATCCGTGCAGCCGTTTGGGGAACGTCTTGCCGAGAATGTCGAGAGGAGTCAGCTCGTTCATCGCACTTCCCTCCGTCAACTTACCATTATGGCACGACTTCACCGATTCTCAGAGCCACCGCTCCTGGCGCTGCCGAATTGCGGGGCACGGTGCGACCCGGGTCACACGATCACCCCGCCCGGCTGCGAGCGGGGCGCGAGCCGGCGAAGTCTACTCGCCGGTGTACTCGGGAAAGTGCTCCACGGTGACGTCGAGTCCCTCGGTGAGCCTCTTCAGCTCGCGGGTGAGAGCGCGGCCGATGACCACGCGTTGGATCTGGTTGGTACCCTCGTAGATCTGGGTGATCTTGGCGTCCCGCATGTACTTCTCGATCGGATAGTCCTTGCAGAAGCCGTAGCCGCCGAACAGCTGCACCGCATCCGTGGTCACTTTCATTGCGGTGTCGGTGGCAAACACCTTGCCCATGGCGGCGAGCTGAGAAATGTTCTTGGCACCGGCGTCGATGGCGCGCGCCGAGGCGTAGACCAAGTGGCGCGCCGCCTCGATCTGGATTGCCATGTCGGCGAGCATGAACTGGATCGCCTGGAACGACAGCACGGTCTGACCGAACTGGCGCCGCTCGCCGGTGTAGCGGAGAGCCCACTCGAAAGCGCCCTGGGCGAGGCCCAACGCCTGGGCGGCTACGCCTGGGCGGGCCCGGTCGAGAGTCATCATGGCGTTCTTGAAGCCGTCTCCCTCGCGCTGGCCGAGGAGGTTGGCGGCGGGCACGCGGCAGGACTCGAAGTGCAGCTCGTTGACTGGCACGGTACGGATGCCCAACGTGTCCTCGCGCTTGCCGACTCTGAAGCCCGGCGTGTCGCGCTCGACGATGAACGCCGAGATGCCGCGCATGCCGCGATCAGGCTGGGTCAGCGCGTACACGGTGTAGACCGACGCCACACCGCCGTTGGTGTTCCATTTCTTCTGGCCGTCCAGTACGAAGTGGTCGCCGTCGCGCACGGCGGTGGTGCGGAGGCTGCCCGCGTCGGAGCCCGAGGCCTTCTCCGACAGACCGAACGCGATCAGCTTCTCGCCGGCGGCGATCGGCGGCAGGTACTTCTCCTTCTGCTCGTCGGTCCCGCCGAGGATGATCGGGAAGGAGCCGAGAGCGTTGACGGCGTACGCAACACCGACACCGCCGCAGGCCCGCGACAGCTCCTCGACGACGAGGCACAGGTCGAGCACACCGGCGCTCTGGCCTCCATACTCCTTGGGAATCCAGATTCCCGTGAGCCCGTACGACTTCAGGGCTTCGAGAATCTCCCAGCCGTACTCCCCGGTGCGGTCGAGCTCGGCCGCCTGGGGCCGGACGTACTTTTCCGCCACCTCGCGGGCGCGGTCCTTGTAGTCGAGGTTTTCTTTGCTCAGCAGCTCGCGCATGGCGTTCCCTCCTCAGAAAGTGTGGCGTGTATCTTACCCGGACCACTCACTCACGGTCTATTGCGAGCTCCGGTTGGGCTGGGACGGTTGGGTCTTCAGCAGCTCGTCAACCTTCGGGCGCCCTCTGGCCGAGCAGCTCTTCGACCTGGCCAGCAAGGTCATCGAGATCGAAGGGCTTGTAAATGACACGATCTGCGCCGGAGAAGTCCATGAACATCTTCTCCCGGTCCGGCTCGGCGCTCAGATCGCGAGCGGTGAGGAGGATGATCGGAAGTCGGCTCTCGTACACGCCCTGCTGCTCGTCCTCACGCACGTAGTGAGCGACGCGGTAGCCGTTCTCGCCCGGCAGCATCACGTCCAGGATCAGGAGGTCGTAGGAGCTCGCGCGGACCATGCCCAAAGCGACCAGGCCGTTGTCGGCGGTTTTGACCTCGTGGCCTGCTTGCTCGAGCCGATAGCGTACGGTTTCCACGACGTCCGGCTCATCGTCCACCATGAGGATCCTTGCTGTCACGTGACCTCCCTTTGCCTCTTCGTCATCGTAGCCGCTCTCACCAGCTGGAATCCAGTCCGCCCGTCGTTGGGGAACGACGCAGGGCCGTGGATCAGAGGCGAAGGCCGGAGCTCCCGGTCTGCGGCGAGCATTCGTTCCAGCCGCTCTCGGACAATGACGCCGCCGTCGCGATCGGTACCGAGGAGCACGAGCAGCAGACGGCCGCATGCGGGCTGCGCATGGAGCCGGTCGCTGGAGCGGGGCATCGCCGACGCGACCTTTTGTCCGAGCCGGTCGAACACCTGGGTTCGCTCGATTTCACTGCGCACAGCCGTTTCGGGAACGACCGGCTCGATCACGAGCAACGTGTAGAACGGGTACGCGGAGTACTCCCTGCAGGCTGCTTCGAGTTCGACAATCTCGGTTCCCCTCGGCCCGACCACCGGGATCAGAAAGGAGAACCGACTGCCTTCCTCGAGGCGGCTCTCGACCACGAGGTCGCTGCCGTGGGCTGCAACCATCGAGCGGGAGATCGCGAGACCGAGGCCGGTTCCCTTGACCCGGTCGGTCAACGGATCTCCGGCCTGATAGAAGGGTTCGAACACGCGCGCCCGATCCTCCTCGCTGAGGCCGATTCCGGTGTCAGAGACCGCGATCTCGAGGTCTTGACCGCTGAGCTCGGCGGTGACGGTGACGCGGCCGGCTGCCGGCGTGAACTTGATCGCGTTGCTGAGAAGGTTGGAGACCACCTGTTCAATACGCTGGGCGTCGGCCCAGGCCTCCGGCAGGTCTGGCGCAAGCCGGAGCTCGACCTCCAGCGAGCTCTTCTTGGCTTCCGGCTCCAGGCTCGACACCACGGTGTCGAGCAGGCTGTTCACAGCGACCGGAGCGAAGCTGAAGCTCATCTGCCCGGCCTCGATGCGGGACACGTCGAGGAGGTCGTCGATGATGTGGGCGAGCCGGCGGACGTTGCGCCGAGCCATCTCGGCGAACCTCTGCTGTGGCTCATCGAGCTCGGCGAGGGCGGGACGGAGCAGGTCGAGGGCGTTCTTGATCGATGTCAGGGGCGTTCTGAGCTCGTGTGACACGGTCGACACGAACGCCGTCTTGACCTCTGACACACGCTTGAGCTCCTCTTCCGCCCGCCGGCGCACCCCGATCTCGTTCTCGAGCCTCCGGTTGACCTCCTCGATCTCGCTTTGTTTCTCGCGCAGCGAGCTGATGACGACGGCTTCTTCCTGGGAGCGTTGGCGCTCGTGCCGGAGCCGGTCGACCAGGTAGCCGTAGAACGTCGCCACCGAGAGCAGGAAAGGAATGCGGATGAGGGTGCCGGTGGTGAGGAGGGTGGCGAGGCCGCCGGTGGCATAGACGATGAAGAAGTAGGCTGCCGACACCGCGAGCGTCCCGAGCACGATCAGGGTCAGGTTCTCGCCCATTGCCGCTAAGAAGAGGATGAAGAAGTAGAGGTAGAAGAAGTCGGCTCTCAGCCGTCCGCTGGCGATGAGGGCGACGGTAATCCAGATCGTGTCGAAGAGGATGACTGCGGCCATGAACTTGGGCGACTCGAGAAGCTGTCGAGGCAGTACCGGACCGAGCAGGTTCGACAGCAGACCGGCGGCGATCAGGAGAGCCAGCGGTGCCGGCGCGGACGAAAAATCGGACTGTGCAAGAGCGAGGTAGGAGGTGGCGATGATCAGCGTCAGGCGCAGCAAGAAGAACGCCCGCAGCCGCAGACCAGTCATTGATGGCCTAGGTGTTTGCTCGGTCACAAGTGTCAACCAGCAGTACTCCTCAGCACCATGGTAACCGTTTCCAGGCTCCGCATATGAGACGTGGAAGAGGAGGACCAACACAACGCCAAGAAGGCGCAGAGGCGAGAAACGTGGGGAGGAGGCGCTTTCGCTGACGGGAAGCAGGGATCCACCAACGAAATCTGACCAGGCCTGGGCGTTGTCATCGAACCAGGCTCCGCCGAGGGTTCGAGGGCCAAGGGTGGACCCGCGGTCTCACGAGCTACCCGTTGGGGTCTCGGTCTCCCTGCGACGTCGCGTTGGCTCTTCGTGAAGGGGTGCGGTACCAGCGTCCCGAGCGCTAGTCGGCGTCTGCGCTCAAGACGTAGCGCTCCCACTCGGGCTCGAAGGCGAGCGAGCGCATGGCGGTCATCCGATCGAGGTAGACGATCCCGTCCAGGTGATCGTGCTCATGCTGGATGACCCGGGCGTGGAAGTTCGATGCGGTGAGCGAGATCGGGCTGCCGTCCACCGCCCGTGCGGTCACCTTGACACATTGGTGTCTGGGGACCAGGCCGCGGAGGCCCGGAATCGACAGGCAGCCCTCCCAGCCGTCCTCCAGCTCGGTGCCGACCGGGTGCACCTCGGGGTTGATCAGGATCGTCGGGGCGACCTCGGAGTCGTCGTCGCCGGGAACCCAGTATGCGAACAGGCGCAGCGGCTCTGCGACCTGCGGCGCCGCCAGCCCTACGCCCTCTTCCTCGGTCATGGTGTAGATGAGGTCGCGAGCGAGGTTGGCGAGGCGCCCGGTCCCGAACCACTCCTCGGGTACCGGCTCTGCCACGCGGCGAAGGGCGGGGTGGCCCAGACGAACGACACGGAGCTTCTCACCACTCATGGCTAGCCGCAGCTGCAGCCCCCGCCGCACTCGCCACCGACCCCGGCGGCGTTGGGGTTGTCGACGGTGAACCCGGATCCGCGCTCGTCGTCGACGAAGTCGACGGTCGAGCCGGCGAGGTAGGGAGCGCTCTGGGGATCGACCAGAACATTCAGGTCGCCGGCGCTGACGACCTGATCTCCGTCTCGCTTGTCGTCGAAGGTGAAGCCGTAGGCGAACCCGGAGCAGCTGACGCCTTGGATGAAGATGCGCAGGTCCTTGCCCTGGGCCTCCGGCATCTGGGTGGCGAACTCGCGGACCTTCGAAATGGCCTGGTCGGTCAAGCTGATCATGATCGGAGCCTCCATCGCTCCGTGCCACCTTCAACCGGAGCCTCGGAGCGGGTATTTCAGTTCTCTGTCAGCATCCCGGGCGATTCCCGCGGACGACTATTCGATGCCCTGCTCGGCGAGCCACCGTTCGGCCTCAATCGCTGCCATGCACCCGGTCCCGGCAGCCGTCACTGCCTGGCGGTAGTAGCTGTCCTGAACGTCACCACAGGCCCACACGCCCTCGACAGAGGTTCGCGTGGTTCCGGGCAACGTGGTGATGTAGCCGACCTCGTCCATCTCGATCTGCCCTTCGAATACCCCCGTGTTGGGCCGATGCCCGATGGCCATGAAGACGCCCTGTGCAGGGAGCTCCCGTTCCTGCCCCGAGACCGTGTCCCGCAGCCGGACGCCAGTCACCCCGCCTTCCTTGG
>JAJDNH010000016.1 GCA_022340775.1 Acidobacteriota bacterium | reverse complement strand
GAGCACCAGGCGGTGTTGTTGGATGGCGAGGGGCAGGAGGCTTTCCGTGTCGCCATGACCAACCGGAGAGACCGGATTGAGGAGGGGTTTGCGCTGATATTGCTGAGGGTGCCGACTGGGGCGAAGCTGGTGGTGGCTGTGGAGTCGACGCGATCGCACGGTCGGCTGGTGACGGAGGTAGCGAAGGGTCTTGGGTGCGAGGTGTGGCAGGTCAACACGGTAGCCCTCAACCATTTCCGAGCCGTCGAGGGGCAGCCTCGCAAAGATGATGTGCGGGATGCCTACCTTTGCGCGCGGATGGTCTACCTGCGCATGCAGGGAGCTCGGATGAAGGTCGAGATCTCGGACGAGGAACGGGTCCTGAGCCGTCTCACTCGAGCTTACTCGCGGATTATGGAGGCGCGGACGAGGGCGCTACAAGCGCTGCACGCGATCCTGTTGGAGCTGGCGCCGGAGGTTCTGCACAGGCATTGGGCCGGGCCCAAGGTCAACAGCAAGGCGATGTTGTACCTGCTGGAGCGCTGGCCCGGTTTCAGGGGCCTGGAGCGTGCGCAGCTGCGGAGCATCGAGAAGATCCTGCATTCCTGTCGGTACGGTGACAGGGCCGCCGATGTGGCGAAGTGGCTGCGCGATGTGGCCCGACGGATCGAGATGTCGAATGAGGAGCGTCGCATCGTCACCTTGGAGATGCAGAATGCGGTCGAGCAGATTCGGAGTTGCGACGCCGCGCTCGGGCAACTCAAGCAGGAGATCAGCGAGCGGGTGCAGCGGCATCCGGTCGGCGTCAGGCTGCTGGAGATGCCGGGAATCGGCGTGATCGTGGCCGGTGTGCTCATCGGGGAGTTGCTGCCCGTGGCGCGGACCAGTAGGGAGGCTCAGAGTGCCACCTATGCCGGGGTGACGCCGCTTGGCAGGAAGAGCGGCAAGTCATTGAATACCAGCCGCTTAACGAGAGGTGTCAACAAGTGGGTTCTGCACGCGCTCTACACTTCGGCGGTAGCGGCAAAGAAGTGCAGCGCTATCGACAGGGCGTACTACGAGAAGAAGCTCCTCGGCTATGCCGGCCACAAGAAGCCCCACGTCGCGGCCTTCATCGCCCTCGGCCGCCAACGGCACAAAGTGATCTTCAAGATCCTCACCACCGGCGCCCGCTACGACAAGGAGACCCTCATCTCCAGCCATCTCGAACGGATCAAGAACCAGCAGCAGCACGAGGCCGCGGCATGACCCGCCCGCCCACCCCGGCTATGACTCTGACGGCCTGTGGAAAGCTGGCCCCCACCCGCCCCGCCTCCACCTTCCCACAGGCCTTGGAAAACCCTCCGGGTTTCCCACAAACTCACAGCCCCGACGACGAAATCTCTTCCCACGAAAGAAACACCTCGGAGGGGTTGACTTCTTATAGAGGCAATCTCGGCCCTTGGCGATCAGAGTATCGGCCCCACGATTGATGGAGGCGGCTCGAGGGATTCCGGGCAGTCGCCGCCAGACAGGTGATCCGCTCTCGTGGCTTTGCGAGTGCCGGGAATCGTGAGGCGGGCGGTCGCTCTGGACCGCACGGCCGCCGGAGCTTCGAAGAACCCTCCCCGGTCTGCCCGTTCCGAGGCAGGCGAGGACGGGCGTCTGCAGAGCAGACGTCCGGGCGCCGGATTGGCGGAGAAGGCCGGGGTCCCCAGGTGTCATCCTGAGGAGGGAGTCTGCGACCGACGGAGGATCTGGGTGAGGGGGGGAGCGCTCTGGCAACGGCAAGGCGTTCACCGAGCCGTGGATTGCCACATGTCAAGCATCATCACGGCTCGCGATTCATCGCAAGCCCGGTGGCTTCTCCTACTTCGATGTCAGCGTGATCATGATGTCGCCGACGCCGCTCTCGAGCTTGAACCTCGCCGATCCCTGGCCCTTCCAGGTCAGCTCCTTGGACACCATGCCCTCGCCGTTGAGGCGCGTGTCGCCGGCGCGCAGCCGAACGTCGCCGACGCCGCTGGTGGCGCTGACCTTACCCACCGCTGCTTCCGGCGCCTCGACGGTCACGTCGCCGACCCCGGTCTGCGCCGAGAGCCCTCCGCCCTCCAGGACCGTGGTCACGTCTCCGACACCGGTGTCCACGTCGCAACCCCCGGCGAGCCGGTTGAGCTTGATGTCACCGACTCCGACCTTGACCTTGACCGCGAGCTCGGTCGGCATCTCGACCTGCCAGGTCGCCTCGAACCGGTGGTCGCTTCCCGGTGCGTCGATGGTGAGGCTGAGCTCCGAGCCCGTGACCTCGGCTTCCAGCCGTGCCTCGCGAACCTGGCGCTCGCCGCTCTTGAGGGACGACAGGAAACCGCCGCGGCGGGGTGTGAGGTGAACGTGAGCGTGGATCTGCCCGTCACTGGAGGGTTCGACCGTCACGTCGCCGACAGCCACCTCGATCGAGACTTGCGAGATTCCCTGGGCGCTGTGCGTTGTCTCGAGGTCGCGGGTTTCCGCGCCGGCCGTTGCGATCCCAAGACCGGCAACCAGCGCCGTGGCGAGAATGAGAGAGCGTCGTGTCATCGGAACCTCCTGGCGAAGCCGCTCGACCGGCTTCTCGCAGTGAGAAACGCAGAACGCCGCAAAAAGTTCGTGGTCGAGCTGCTCAGAGGATATTCCACCTCCGACCGCCCTCGGTTCCTGGGTGGGCGGCTGGGACTTCCTTACCTTCTGACTTCCTCACTTTATTACTTCCTGGGTTGCTCACTTCGGCGCGGCTACTGTCCCAAAGGCGCCGGAGATGCCTCCCAGCCCTCGTCGCGGTGGCTGAGGACGATCTCACCGGTGGCCGACTCGACGTCCAGCCGCGGACCGTCACCCTCGAGCGTCACGACCCGGCCCTCCTCGGTGATCTTGGCAGGCAGATCGCAGCGGATGGTGCCGGTCGTGGTGCGGAGCTCACCCTGCGGCTTGACGTCATCGGGAATGATGAGTTGAATGACGCCCTTGGTTGCCCGGATGCGGACCGAGTGTGAGGGGTCCAGCCGGTCCCAGTGGAGGGTGATCTTGCCCGATGACGTGGCCACCTCTGCATCGCCCGAGAGGTTGTTGAGCCAGACGTCGCCGGAGGCCGTGTCGACGTGCACCTCACGGGCGCCGCCTGTGAGCGTGACGTCGCCGTTGGCGGTGCGGGCGAACAGCCGTTCGAGCGGGCGGACAACTTCCACCCGGGCGTCGCCGCCGGTGGTGCGAACGTCGACGGAGATCGCGGCTCCGGTCATCTCGATCTTGCCGTCGGCGCTGCGCAGCCGCAGCGGGTCCGCCGACGGGAAGTCGCCACGCAGCTTGATGTCTCCGTTTCGGGTCGTGATGTCCGGAACCACCGAGATCGGCGCCACCAGCGACAAGTCGGCGTGCGCCGTGAGATGGGCCAGCGACAGCAGCCCCTTGTGGAACGGCGTCACCGTGATCCGAACGTGGTCCTTTGCATTGTCGATCCTCGGCGTGTTGTCGGCGAGCCAGGAGTCGGCGGTCTCCTCGGAGACGCCGGAGATGTGAAGCTGGGCGGTGAGCACGGCCTGGAGGACGTCCCCCACCCGCACCGTGACGTTGGCGTTGCCGCCGTCCACGATGACGTGCTCGCCGGCGGTCACGGGGACGCGCCAGGTCTTCTCGAGGTCACGTTGGGCGGCCCAGGCCACAGCCGGCGTCAGAACGAGGATGGCGAGCGCAGCAACGGAATGTCGCCTCATTGTCCTTCTCCTTTTGCCTGCTCGGAGGGGAAGTGGACCACGGCCGAGCCGCGCGTCCTCGCGCCGCGCTCCCTTCGTTCGCCGAGGCGGGGGTTCTCACGAACCGCGAACGATCGCAAAGCAAACGCGGGCTCCAACGACTCGACATAGCCCAGTACCCGCCGGCGGGCCGTACGAACGGTCGCCACGGCGGCGTTGGCGTGGCGCGCCAACAGCGTGGCCGGGAGGCCGAGGCCGTCGAGATCGAGAACCGCGCCGAGAACCCCGGCGGCCCAGGCACGCGGGACCTGGGGGCGGACCGCCTCGCTGGCCAGGAACGATCTCCACAGCCTGCGGGCGGCGAGGGTGTACAACTTGGGCAGCTCTGCGGCCTGGCCGACGTAGGTGATCTCCTCGTCAACCTCGTGCCCGACCCCTTCGAGGGGGCGCAGCCCGGCGGCCCACGAGGTGGCCAGTCGATGCTCCGCGCGCCGGCGCTGCTGGCTTTCCTTGAGCGCCCGCCGTGCGCCGCGGAGCGCGTTCGCCTCAGGGTGGCGGCGGAGGCCTTCGGCCAGGACAGCGTTGGCCTCGTCCCAGCGCCCGGCGGCCGCCAGGGCGTCGGCGTGCAGGCCCACCATGTAGACGTATAGCTCCTCGGGCATGGGCTCCGAGGGCGCCAACGCCTCGAGGACTTCCAGAGTTTCCGGAATCCGCCCCTGCTCGGCCAGCATGGTTGCCAGCTCGACCGCCAGGAGGGGAACTCCCGGGAACAGCTCGGTGCCGACGCGCAGCGTTGCCTCCGCCCGGTCGGCCTTGCCGAGGAAGCTGTGGGCGCTCGCCATGAGGTGACACGCGTGCGGCGTCGCCTCTTCTTCCCACGAGCGCGACGCAGCCTCCAGCGCCTGCTCGGCCCGCCCCAAGGCGAGCAGAGCCTGTGCCTTCCATAGCAGCAGGTGAGCCTCAAAGCGCGGCTGCTCGTCGACCGCATCGGCGAGCCGCTCGATTTCGGCCAGCACCTTGCGGTGCCGCCCCCGCCGGCTCAGCACGGAGCAGCGGGACAGCGTACGCTCGACTCTCTCCTCGAGGCTGCCGCCCGGACGTCGTGGTGATGCACTCATCGAGCCTATTCTAGCCCGGAACATTCACTTTCCATGTGCCGCCACCGGTGGGACGCCTATTGCTGCCCTCTCCGCGTGTCGTCGCCCTGTGCATGCGAGGCGCGAGGAGGTATCCCGCAACTTCGACAGGTGTGTGGTTGGGGCATTGCCTGATGAGGTTAGAATGGGCTTTGACTGAGCCAGGCAGTCTCTCGAGGCGGTGCGTACCGGGCCGGGTCCGCGCCGCCGTGCTGCAGGGAGGATGCAATGCCGGACCGGCTACTGGCCCTGGACGTGGGAAACACCCACACCGTAGTGGGGCTGTTTGTCGACCAGACGCTCGAGGCGCACTGGCGTCTGACGACCCATGGCGACCGCACCGCGGATGAGACGGGCCTGTGGCTGAACCAACTCTTGCAGTGGACCGGGTTGGACCTCGGCGATTTGGTTGGGGTGGCCGTCGCCTCGGTCGTTCCCGCAGTCGACCCACAGATCCAGGAGGCGGTGCAGCGGTTCCTTCGAGTCACGCCGTTCTTCATCGAGCCTGGCATCCGGACCGGCATGCCGCTGCGTGTCGAGGCACCTCAGGAGCTCGGCGCCGACCGCCTGTGCGACGCGGTCGCCGCCCACCATAAGTACGGCGGCCCGTGTGTGGTGATCGACTTCGGAACCGCGGTCACATGGGAGGTTGTGTCGGCCGGCGGAGAGTACCTCGGCGGCATCATCGCGCCCGGTCCGGGCATCACGTCTGAAGCGCTGTTTTCACGTACCGCCAGGCTACCGCAAGTTGCCCTGGCGCCGCCCCCTCGTGTCATCGGCAAGGCCACCGTTGACAGCATCCAGTCGGGGATGTTCTACGGCTACCTCGGGCTTGTGGAAGGAATCACGCGCCGGGTGGTGGCCGAGCTTGGTGCTGCGCCGGTCGTTGCCACCGGTGGCTACGCAGAGGTCATCGCACCCCACTGCGAGCTGATCGACCACGTCGAGCCCAATCTGACGCTGGAAGGGCTGCACCTCCTGTGGCGTAAGAACCGGGACGGGGGTCGTCCGTGATCGAGGAACGCCGCCCGAAGGTCGATCGCCGCAAGATCCGGACCACGGTCGAGGAGTCCCTCA